>JBCNPG010000167.1:0-6523 GCA_039593445.1 Pedobacter sp. | reverse complement strand
ATAATGCCAAAGAACCTACCGAGAAAAACATGATGCAGGTAGGTTATCTGTATAACATCATCAAAAAGAAACAATCGGCAGATTCGGTGTTCGCGTTGGTCAATAAAAAGTATCCGAAAGGCAGTTATGCCTATAACAAGAGCGTAAGTGCCATTTACAACGAAAAAGATGCTGCAAAAATGGAGGAGAAGCTAAAAGCCCTGATCACAAATTTTGATCTCGATCCTAGCAAAAAAGCCGATGCAGATAAATTGGAAGGTCTTTACGCCCAAGTAGCCACTGCTTATGGCCTAGCCAAGAACAATGAGAAATTTGAGTTATATAGCAATAAGGTAAGCAACAAGATAACTTTGGCCTCTCTTTACAATACTTATGCCTGGGCTGGAGCAGAGAAAAAGGAAAATATGCCCTTCAGTGCACAGATCTCGAAAAAATCTCTCGAGCTCTTAGAGGAAGCCAAGAATGAACCGGTACCAGCATATTATTCTTCAAAAGAATCCTATATCAAAGGCATAGAGGGCAATTACGCTTCGTATGCCGACACCTATGCCTTGCTACTCGATCAGATGGGCAATAGCGCCGAAGCCTTGAAATATCAGGAAAAGGCTGTGAACATGAACAACTTTAGCAGTCCCGACATGAACGTTCGTTTTGTTTCCTTCCTTAAAAAGAATAATAAAAACGACGAAGTGGTGAAATATGCCGAGAAATTTGTCAAAGATGGCCAAGGTACCGAACAACTGAAAGCCGATCTTAGGGCCGCTTATAAAGGCGCACAACCATTTGAGGCCTATTACACTGCCCTAGAAAAGGAAGCTATGGTCAAAGAAAGAGCCAAATTTGAAAAGGAAATGATCAATAGGCCGGCACCGGCATTTGCCCTTACGAATTTAAAGGGAGAAAAAGTTTCGCTGGCCAGTCTTAAAGGCAAGGTAGTTATTGTCGACTATTGGGCAACTTGGTGTGGGCCGTGCGTAGCTTCTTTTCCAGGTATGCAAAAGGCGGTCGACAAGTACAAAAACGATCCGAACGTAGTGTTTTTGTTTGTCAATACTTGGCAAACCGAAGAGAACAGGGAAAAGGTAGTGAAAGATTTCATGGCCACTACACCTTATACCTTTAACGTATTGCTGGATACCAAAAACAAGCAAGATCCAAGCAAGTTTGATGTGATAGATTCTTATAATCTCAACAACGATGGCATTCCGCAGAAATACATCATCGATGGCAAAGGGAATATCCGGTTTAAAAAGGTCGGTTTTTCAGGCAGTGCCGATGGAACTGTCAAAGAGCTCGATATGATGATTGAGCTGGCCAAAGGAGGCTCGCAGAATAGCAAATAAGTCTAAAAAAAGCCCCTAAATAATGGGGCTTTTTTTTTTGGCCAATATCACCAGTTTCGGATAGCTGGGTGTAGTCGCTTGCAAAATCCCCGAAAACCAGTATTTTAATTTCCTCATAAATCTTTCAAATTTGTATTGATGAGGAATCTTTTGATAGCCATAGCCTTAGTGGTGTTGTCGTTTGCGTCAGTAGCAGCACAATTTCCTTTTAACAGAAAGTATAATGCGGATACGCTTGAAAATGCACTTAGAAAAGCAGCGGATAATGAGGAAAAGGCTCGCCTGAATTGCCTGTTGTCTTTGTATTGGTCGCTCATCGACACGGCAAAGGCCAAGCCTTACCTGCAGCAGGCCATGAATCTTAGTCGGGTTTCGCCTTTTCTCCAGTCTGTTTATCCTTATTGCCAAGCCTACATTTGTTGGGATAGCAACCAGGCTCGCAGCGAATCGCTTTTCATGCAGGTAAGCCAAAACTTGGCCCGTTTCAAAACTCCAGAGGTCTTTTTCCTCAGGGCAAAGAGCCTGCGCAATTATGCCTTGCACCAGCAGGCCAAAGACGATGCCAAAGGCTACGTTAATGCGTTGCTTAAAGCCATTCCGTTGGCCAAACAGAGCAACGACAGCACCATGATCGGTATGTTGCACCAGGATGTGGCCATGACATTTATGAACGATGCACAATTCGAAAAGTCGGGCGAATATTATCAAACGGCCATTGCCTATTACAATAACACGAAAACACCTTACACCGATTTAGCCAAAGCCTACGCCCTATTGGTAGAAAATTATGCCTATGCAGGAAAGAAACTGGAGGAAGCCAAACCCTTATTGGCCAAGCTTGAAGCGATTTTAAAGGGCAAGCCGGTTACCGTTGCCCATACCGAATATTACTTGGCCGCCGGCATGTACTATAAAGCTGTAAAAGACTATGCAAACAGCCTTAAAAAATTCGACGAAGGCATATTAGTGGCCAAGAACCTTCAAGATGCCTATATGATAAAGCAGCTGTCCTATCAGAAATACTTCGTTTATCAAGAGCAGCGCAATTACAAAGCCGCTTTGGCGGTGCTCTTCGATTTTATGAAAGCCGAGCCCAACCTGTCTATCCACAACAAACAGCGTGTATATTTCGACCTGTCCGAGACCTATGCCGGAATGCGACAAATGCCAAAGGCCTACCAGTGGCTCAAGCAATACTCGACCATTAGAGATAGCGTTTTCGACGCCAGCCTCAAACAGGAAATAGGCGCGATGGAGGTAAAGTTCAAAAATGCCGAAAACAAGAAAAAAATAGCCACGCTCGAAGCCGATCAAAAAGAAGCGGTACTGAGGGCAAAAAACAGTCGCCTATTTAGCTGGTTGTTGGGTGTGGGCTGCCTAGCCCTAACTTTTGTGGCCCTGTTTATCTATCAATTTTATCGAAAAAACAAGAGGTTGGCCCAGCAACAGCTTAAGGAAATTGAACAGCAACAGGAGCTTAAGCTAACCCAGGCCATGTTGCAGGGCGAAGAACGCGAGCGGCAACGCGTAGCGCGCGATTTGCACGATGGCATAGGCGGCCTTTTGGCCGGTATCAAGATCAATCTTTCAAGACAATCTAAAATGGAGAAACAGCAAAGCCTCGACGGCGTAATCCTACAGATAGACCATTCTGTAACCGAATTGCGTAGGATTGCCCGCAACATGATGCCCGAAAGCCTGTTGAAGGTGGGTTTGGAAAGCGCCTTGCGCGATCTTTGTGAATCGTTGACTACCAGCCACACTCCGGTCGAATTTCAGGCTTATGGCATCGATAAGGAGTTGCCGCCGGTAACCCAAGCCAATATTTATAGAATTGTGCAGGAGATTTTATCGAATGCGGTGCGCCATGCCGACGCCTCTAAAATCATGGTACAATGCAGCCAGCACGAAAGTGTATTCCTGATCGATGTAGAAGACAACGGCAAAGGTTTTGACACCTCGGCCCAACAAGAAGGCATGGGCTTTGCTAACATTAGAAACCGGGTGGCTTATCTCAAGGGCAATTTAGACCTGTCATCGCGCATTGGCGAAGGTACAACCGTTCATATAGAACTCAATGCGGTAGCGTAATTGGCTATCGAACCTGGTTAACGGGTTGTTTTTCTTCCCAAAGCCGAAACGCATGGATTGCTTCGTCCCTAAGCAATTGTTTGATTGGCAATTTTCGTTGGCTTAGTGGGCGCAGTAGTTCCTGGTAAAGCATTTGGTCGTCGAAGTGGGCGCTTGCAGCGTCTTGCTTCGTATTGGCATAATAAATCGCATCTATTTTTGCCCAATAAATGGCTGCCAAACACATGGGGCAAGGCTCGCAGCTGGTATACAGTATGCAGCCGCTCAGATCGAAGGTTTTGAGTTTTTTGCAAGCCAACCTGATCGCCGCGATTTCGGCATGGGCGGTAGGGTCATTCGTTTTCCTTACCAAGTTGGCGCTTTTGGCTATCACTTTTCCATTTTTTGCAATGACGGCGCCAAAAGGCTCGGCCGAGTGGTTCAATACATTGCTTTCGGAAAGGCGTATGGCCATTTTCATTAATTTGTGGTGCTGTTCCATTCAAGTTTCAAACAAAAAAAAGCCTCGATTTGTTCGAGGCTTTCAAGGTTATAGCGGGTTCGCTTATTTTTTGTCTTTAGCGTAGGCTTCGTTCAGGCCTTTTAACACTTCACTGGTTACATCAAGGCTTTCGTCGGCAAACAAGATGGCGCTGTTGCCTTTGGCATAAGTCAATACCATTTTGTAGCCTTTGGTTTTGGCATAGCCTTTTAAGAAATCGGCTACTTTGTTATAAAGGGCTTCTTGTTCTTTAGCCTGCTCGTTTTGCAAGGCGGCACCTGCATTTTGTTGGTAAGCCTGCAATTCTTGTTGCTTGCGTCCCAAACGTTGTTCAGTCGCTGCCCTTTGGTCGGCCGATAAAGTGCCTTGTTGTTGTTGGTATTGTTGTACCTCGCGTTGGAAAGCCTGTTGTTTGGCGGTTAAGTCGGTTTCGGCCGCTTTGCCTTTGGTTTCCATTTTGGTTTTAAGGTCTTTGAAGTATTCGTATTTGGTTAGCAACGAATCAGAGTTCACATAAACGATTTTGTCATCAGCGGTTACCGAAGCGGTGCTGGTTTTTGCAGGGGTGGTTTCGGTTTTGTTTTCTTTATTTCCGCAAGCGGCCATTACAGAAACAAGTGCCGTTGCCGTAAGCAGGCTGCCTAGTTTTAAAGTTGTTATTTTCATCTATAAATTAATTTGTTTTTTAACATGGCGAAGCTGGCGTAAACTGGTGCGAGCCTCATCTTTTTTTAGTTTTTAATGGTGTCTTTTAGCCTTGAACGCGGTTGATTTACACTTTATTACCTTGCTTCTTGCTTTTGTTGCCGGCAGTTCAAATCTGCTAAATTTTAGCAAATATAAAAATCAAAACCGACTATCCTAAAAACAAGCTTTTTTTAATCATTTTTATGTGATTTTAACACTCAAATAGTTATCCACATCTGCCTTAATTCGGCAAAAAATCGTTATTTTTGATTCTTTAAGTATTAAACAAAATTATGAGCGAAGAAAAAGATCCAAAGTCAAATTATTCGGCAGATAATATACAGGTTTTAGAGGGGTTAGAAGCAGTTCGCAAGCGCCCTTCCATGTATATTGGTGATACTGGGGTTAAGGGTTTGCACCACTTGGTTTATGAGGTGGTAGACAACTCGATTGACGAGGCGTTGGCAGGCTACTGTACAGACATTTTTGTCACCATTCATAAAGGCAATTCAATTACCGTAGAAGATAATGGCCGTGGTATTCCTACCGGCATCAATACCAAAGAAGGAAAGTCGGCATTGGAAATCGTAATGACGGTTTTGCACGCCGGTGGTAAATTCGATAAAGACACTTACAAAGTATCGGGTGGTTTGCACGGTGTGGGGGTAAGTTGCGTTAACGCATTGTCTACCCATGTTAAAACCGTGGTACACCGCGAAGGCAAGATTTTTACCCAAGAGTACGAAAGAGGCAAGCCTTTGTTCGATGTAAAGGAAATCGGAGTTTCTGATAAAACAGGTACCATCCAGACTTTCCAGCCAGATCCTGAAATTTTTACGCAAACCACCGAGTATCGTTATGATACTTTGGCTGGCCGTTTGCGCGAATTGGCCTTTTTAAATAAGGGCATCAGCCTAACATTAACCGACGAGCGTGAAACTAACGAAGATGGTTCTTTCCTGTCTGAAACCTTTAAATCAGAAGGCGGCCTGAAAGAGTTTGTACAGTTTTTGGACGGCACCCGTCCGTCGCTTATTCCTGAGCCTATCTATGTAGAAGGCATCAAAAGCGGCATTCCGGTTGAGCTGGCCATGCAGTACAACGACAGTTATTCGGAGAACGTACACTCGTATGTAAACAACATCAATACCCACGAAGGCGGTACCCATATTGCAGGTTTTAGGCGCGGTTTGACCCGTACCCTAAAAGCCTATGCCGAAAAATCGGGATTGCTGAAAAACGTAAAGTTTGAAATTACCGGCGATGACTTTAGGGAAGGTTTAACTGCCGTAGTTTCGGTAAAAGTGGCCGAACCTCAATTTGAAGGGCAAACCAAAACCAAATTGGGCAACTCTGAAGTTATGGGGGCGGTTGATGTAGCCGTTGGCGAAGCATTAGGCAATTATTTGGAAGAAAATCCGAAAGAAGCCAAAATGATCGTTAACAAGGTGATTTTGGCCGCTACGGCACGTGCGGCTGCTCGCAAGGCCCGCGAAATGGTACAGCGCAAGAGCGTAATGGGCGGTTCTGGCTTGCCAGGCAAATTAGCCGATTGCTCTGATTCGGATCCAGAAAGATGCGAATTGTACCTGGTAGAGGGCGACTCGGCGGGTGGTACCGCCAAGCAAGGCCGCGACCGTAATTTCCAGGCTATCCTGCCGTTGAAAGGTAAAATCCTGAACGTAGAAAAAGCCATGGAGCACAAAATCTACGAGAACGACGAGATCAAAAATATGTTTACCGCGCTTGGTGTAAGCATAGGTACCGAAGACGACGACAAGGCCCTAAACCTGAGCAAGCTCCGTTACCATAAAATCATCATCATGACGGATGCCGATATCGACGGATCGCACATCACCACGCTGATCCTCACTTTCTTCTTCCGCTACATGAAGAGCTTGATCGAAGCAGGCTACGTTTA
>JBCNPG010000166.1:0-6544 GCA_039593445.1 Pedobacter sp. | reverse complement strand
AATGACCAACTTACTATTGGCTGCGCATAACCATGAAGAACGCATCGCAATCCTATCCCGCTATTTTTATGAGAAACTGGCCCAAAACAAGCCCGATCCTATCATTAATGGGCTTTTTTGCGAGAATTGGCTGCATAAGCTGGATAATGGTATCCGCTTGGCTTCGCTGGCCGATCATTATCAAATTTCAGAAAGGCAGCTTCAGCGTCGGTTCAAGCAGAGCGTCGGCATATCTGCTCGGAAATTTGTCCGATTGGCCAAGTTCGAAAAATCGCTCGATCTATTGACCAATGCCACCTACGGCAACCTTACCCAATTAGCCTACAGCCTTGGTTATACAGACCAATCGCACTTCATCAAGGATTTCCGTTTGTTTTCTGGCTTGTCTCCCTACGAATTCGCCAAGAACCATGTTTTGGGCGCCGAAAGTTCTTCTTTTATCTACCTAGAACAGTGAAATTGTCGTTTTGATACAATTCTGAACCCCTTAATGATTTTAGTTTTGTCGAACTCACCAAATCATTAAGCAATATGGAATTACTAAAAAACAAATTCGCTGCCCTTACAGTAATGACAGCGATTGTCTTGTCTACCCTCGGATGTTCAAAAGACAAGGACGATACCCCTTCAAACACTTCGCACAAATTGGTTTTCAAGGCCGAAGCCTCTTCGGGCTCCTCACTCAACACGGTTGTGTATGGCTATGACAACAGCCTCACCTCCGTTTCCAGCTTGAGCGGCACGACATGGACAAGCCCTGAAATCACAGCGCCGGCGAATGCTTCGGTAGCCAGCGTTATCATGAATGCCATTGGCGCAAATGCTTCCTCTACCTTAAAGGTTCAGGTTTATGTGGATGGCGTATTGAAAAAAGAAGGCACAAGCGCCGGATCCGCGTTATCTGCCACGGCACAGTTTAACCTGAGGTAAATCTTGATGAAACGTGTGCTATTCTTACTGTCCATCATTGGTTTTGCCCTCCAAATCTCGGCACAAATCCATGCCGCTGCAACAGACGAACAAGCGTTAACCGCTGTAGTAGATCAATTTATGGCTTCCATTAAAACCAAGGATAGTGTAGCTTTTTATGCTTTGTTTCTTGACGGACCGGTAAATTGGGTAGGTGCCTATAAACCTGCCACGCAACAAAAGCGGGCAGCGAGCAACAGTGAAATAGCCAACTTCAAGACATCGGATTACAAAACATGGTTCAGGAGCATTTCTATTGGCGTTCCAAAAGAAGAAAAGTTTCAGAACCTTAAAATCCATACCGATGGAACGATAGCCATCGTCAATTTTGATTTTAGCTACTGGGCCGGCAACAAAAAGGGCCTGTGGGGTATGGAAAGCTGGGGACTGGTCAAGGTAAGGAACGCTTGGAAGATCACCAGTGTTTTGTTCTCTATGGAACAGGAAAACATTGTTCCCGAACCATCAAAAAGGTAATTCGGTATAAATTTTAATTCTAGCAACCTCGATGGAGAAAAAAACATTGCTTTCCACCCTGTGGATTTTCCTTACCGTCAACTTTATTTTTTGCGATGTCTTCTCGTTGCATGACCAGAAAAACTTGCAAAACCTTTTGAGCGGAGAAGTGGGCGACACAACGATTACGCAACCTTTTCTGTTGCTATTTTCAATAATAATGGAAATTCCGATGTTGATGATCCTGCTTTCCAGGCTACTGAAGTATAGGACAAATAGGGCGTTAAACCTCATTGTGGCGGTGCTCTTGCTCATTTTACAATTCATCACGCTTTTTTGGGGCGAGAACACATTGCATTATAAATTCTTCAGTTTCATAGAAATCCTGACCTGTATTGCTATCATCGGGCTATCGTGGCAGTGGGGAGAAGAAGCTTCAAAGCCAGCGGGATATACTCCGATTATTTAGCTGCACAAAAACAGTTCGCGTAACTAAAAACAAAAGGAGCAAGTATAGATTGCTCCTTTTTATCTTCTTATCGGCCTGTACGGGCTATCTTTTGGGCTTTGTAGGTACCTGGTTGCTTGTTTTTATTGCTTTACCAGTTTGTAATTGCCGGTTGTTTGGTCCTTTTCTGGCTTATAGCCATCAGTTAGCTCGAGTGTCCAGCCATCACCTGATATCTTCTTGGCTGTAGTTTCGGTAGGGTTCGAGATGGAGATTTTATCCCAGTTCGGGCTCATCAATGCACCGTTTTCAACCGTTAGAATACCCCAAACATCAGTAACCCTGATCTGGGGATAAACCGTTCCTTTGTCATCTATCGGCACAATATTTCGCGGATCGAATGAAACGCTCATTTTCACAAACCTGATCTCAAAGTGGGGCTGCTCGATAAACTTGAGCTTATACTCGGCAACGATCTTTTTGTTGCGCTCTTCCCGCTCTGTTTCCGCTCTGGCTATTGTTTCTCCATTGTAGCCTTCGGCCGCCTTAGCTGAAGCGCTTTTTAAGTCGTTAGGGATGTTGATAGAAAACGCCTTGATCAAATAGGCTGTCAGGTCTGTTTGGGCGGTGATTTTCTTGTTCCAGTTTTTATTGGTGCCGTACAGCAGGAACCCGTAAGCAGGTATGGTGTAGTAGGCAAACGAACGTACAAATGTGGGATTCTTAAAAAAATCGTCCATACCCTTCGAGAAGAAGGTGGCCATTTGTGCTTTGCTTCTGCCACTAGCCATTATTCCCGTAAACTCTGCGATCCCTTCATTAAGCTCTAGTTGATTTTCGGTCACGGCCGAATTGGCGTAAAGCGCATGCCTCTGTTTCCTGAAGATAAGCGCATTGGCGAGATGCTGACGCTGCTCTTTTGCTGTGGATGCCTGAATGGCTTTCCTTAGAGCCTCCAACTCCAGACGCAGGTAAATCCTGCCGTCCTTTTGGTCAAGGTGGTTGTTTTCGACATTGCTGAGGGCAAAGCCTAATGCAGGCTGTATGCGGTGAAACGATTCATGGGCCAATAAATTGATCCTGCTTTGCTTGTCTTTGGGAAGCGGCAACATGACCATGGCCCACCTCTTGCCACCCCAATTGATAGCCGTATTGGCAATATTGATCTTGGCTGGCAGCAGGCCCGAATAGCCCTTTCCATCGGCCTGCAATACGCCCGCCGTATCGGCTTCGTTTGCAAAAATCTTCCTGGTTTTCGGATCAACAAAGATCATAGGCCCATAAAGTTCCTTGTTCCAAAGGCCGATATGCTGTTTTGAAGCCAGTTGCAGTTCATCAAGAAAAACAGCAAGGCTATCGTTGAGCGTAGCTTGTTTTTGCGCCATTGCGCGCTGGTTAAACACAAAAAACAGAGCCGTCAAAAAGACGAGCTTCATTGTTGCTGTTGGGATAGGGAACTTCATATAGTGGCCAAGATAATGAATTACCATAGATGCAGCAAAAAGTACCTCAAACTGCACGTGAGCACAATCAAACCCCTTATATCATTTTTAGCTTAGTACATGACAATAAATATCAAAAAAGAATGCCTGATATTATGGCAAGTGTTTTATTTGGCATAGTTTAACTTTCTAAAATAGAAATAGGATACACCCAGAACGGCAAAAGGGATCAATGGTGCTATACCTTTTGCAGGGCCATCAGCCAACCAATGTGCCAAGCTGGCGGAAAGTAGCAATATTCCGAAAGCGACATAAGCCCACTCCTTAAACATAACAGGTATCGCAGGGATGAGGATAATTATCGCACCAACGATTTTAAGAATATCCAATTCAAGATTAAAGTAAGAAGGGAAGCCAAGTCTGTGTATGGTCTCGATCAAGTATGCCTTCGGGGCAAAATAAGATGGCAACACGATTAACGCCATTGCAATAATCGTAACGGTCCAATAAACTCTTTTTTCTTTTTGCATGATTTAAATATTTAGGACACAAAATTATTTTGAATTAACTTTACTATCGGTATCTGTTACCTTTTAGAAACCAGTTTCCTTTAAGAAACCATCAGCTATTGATAAAATGATCTGATTAATTTTGAACGATATGAATGCAAAAAAAACGGCCATGGAAGTGCCTGAGTGTAAGGAGCAACTGATGGCAATAAAGGATACGATGATCTTGTTATCGGGGAAATGGAAAATTCAGATCGTTGGATGGCTGCTGCTATATGGCAAGGTGCGCTTTATGGATCTGCTGCGTGGAATAGACGGTATTGCGGCTAAAATGCTCTCCAAAGAATTACAGGAGCTGGAGCAAAATCAAATCGTTACCCGAACGGTTATGAATACGAAACCGATAACGGTGGAATACGAATTAACAGAACATGGCAAGACTTTAAGCGGGGTCATTGAGGCTATTTCAGCCTGGGGAGTTACGCACCGTAAATTCCTGTTTAAAAGAGAAAACTAATTAGGTCATTTAGCTTAATTAATAGGGAGTGTTTGATCACTCCCTATTAAACAGTGCGGAGAGAGAGGGATTCGAACCCTCGATACCCTTTTGGAGTATACACACTTTCCAGGCGTGCTCCTTCGACCACTCGGACACCTCTCCTTTAGTTACGGGGAGCAAAAATATAACTTTTTGCCATAAAAAATGCCCAAACCTAAGTCCGGGCATAAATTATCTATAATTAGGGATGATAATTTCTTAGTCGATTACGGTAATTTTCAACATGTTGGTCTTGCCTTTGATTTCCATCGGAATGGCCGCCGTATTGATAATAACATCGCCCTTTTTGATCAGTTTTTTCTTTTTCAGGAAATCGTTCACTTCGGTAATGGTATTATCGGTGCTCTCAAACTTATCGTAATAAAAGCCTCTTACGCCCCAAACCAAACTCAACGTATTCAACAAGCTCTCGTTGCTGGTAAAGATAAAAATAGGCGCCTGCGGACGGTGGCTCGAAATTTCGAAAGCCGTATAGCCGCTCAAGGTCATCGATACAATACCCACTGCATTCGTTTGCTTGGCCAGGAAACAGGCCGAGTCGCAAACGGCATCACTCAAAAAGCTTTCCTTGCTTGGCTTTAAAAACTTTTCAGAATGGAAAGGATAGTTATTGTCTTCGATATTAGAAATGATTTTCTGCATGGTTTCGATCACGATCAGCGGAAATTCGCCCACCGAGGTTTCGCCGCTCAACATCACTGCATCAGCACCATCCAATACCGAGTTGGCCACATCGTTCACCTCGGCACGCGTTGGGCGAGGCGTGGTAATCATGCTTTCCAACATCTGCGTAGCAATAATAACTGGCTTAGAAGCGGCCTTACACTTGTTAACGATCATTTTTTGCAACAGCGGCACCTCTTCCATCGGCATTTCTACGCCAAGGTCGCCACGCGCCACCATGATGGCGTCAGAAACCGCAATAATTTCGTCGATATTGGCAATAGCTTCTGGCTTTTCTATTTTGGCAACTACCCTTGCGGCTTTGCCTTTGGATTTAATAATGTCTTTCAGCTCGATAATGTCTTCGGCGTTGCGCACAAAAGATAAACCGATCCATTCTACATCGCTTTCGAGCACAAAATCGAGGTTTTTACGGTCTTCGGTAGTTAAAGAAGGAATAGAAACTTTGGTATTTGGCAGGTTTACCCCTTTTCTCGAGGTCAATATGCCACCATGCACCACTTCGCAAACCACTTCGTCCTTGTAATTGGTTTCGAGCACGCGCATCTGCAGCTTGCCATCGTCGAGCAGGATAATCTCACCGGCCTTTACATCTTTCGGAAAGTTCTCGTAGGTAATGTAGATCCTGTCTTCGTTGCCTACGCATTCTTGGGTGGTAATGGTAGTTTTATTGCCGTTTACCAAATGGATGCCGCCATCTTTAACGGTTCCGATCCTGATTTTAGGCCCCTGCAAATCGGCCAAGATGCCAACGTTGTACTTGTATTTTTTATTGATGCTGCGGATGGTATCGATTACTTCCTGATGATCAGCCTGCGAACCGTGCGAAAAATTGAGGCGGCAAACATCTAATCCGGCGTTAAACATACTATACAAAACATCTGGCTTAGCGGAGGCCGGGCCCAAAGTGGCCACGATTTTAGTTCTGGAATGAAAAGGTTTCATTTATTATCTTTTTATTGGCGACAAGACAAAAGCATCTTTTTCATCTAAAAAAACGATGTTTTATCTTTTTGTTTATGTTGTTGTTCAAATTTATTAAGAATCAAATATAGTGTATTTAATACACGAACAATATAAAATTTACATTACTAAATTCTCCCTCGATTTCAATTTGAGCGGATCGATCTGCGCAGCCACCTGTATATCAGGCAGTTTGTTGAGACGGGTCAGGATAAAATTAAGATCCTCCTTATCAATGTACTGATGGATGATCATGAAAAAGTCTACCTTGTTCATTTCCGGTATCAAAAACCCTTCACTGTTTCGATTGTTTACTACGTAATATTCGCGCTCGCCCTCTTCTACCGAAAAATAATACCTCGAAAATGCCACAGGCGCATCTTCAACCTGGTGATAAATCTCGTGGTCTTCGATTTTTTCGAACTCGAATTCCAGGGCATTATTGATTTTGTGGCAGAGGATATAGTCCTTTAAAGAGGCCGTAATTGCTATTAAAACGAAGTCGAGGTCGAGA
>JBCNPG010000165.1:0-6547 GCA_039593445.1 Pedobacter sp. | reverse complement strand
ATCGAATTAATTAACCAACCTCAAAAACAAATCAAAATCTCCATCCCTTTAAGCGCATGAATTGGAAAACCATTATTATTGAAGATGAACAACTGGCCAGACAAAGACTGAAAAGGCTGCTAGGCAATTATCAAGAAGTTGAAATTATTGCCGAGGCCGAAAATGGATCAGAAGGGCTTGAATTGATTAATCAACATGAACCTGACTTAATATTTTTGGATATAGAGATGCCGGTTTTGAATGGTTTTGAAATGTTGGCAAAACTTGGTGAACATCAGCCTAAAGTGGTTTTTACAACTGCTTATGACCAATATGCGATTAAGGCATTTGATGAGGGTTCAATTGATTACCTGCTTAAACCCATTGAAAAAATCCGTTTTGAGCAGGCCATGCAAAAACTGCCGGCCAAATTGGCTAAAGAAGAGAACAGCAGCAGCGAATTGTTGGAAACGGCTTCTTTGTCGCCCGCGCAGAATAGCCGCATTGTGGTAAAAAGCGCTGGGGTTATCAAGATTATTCCGGTTAGTGAATTACATTACATCGAAGCAGACGATGATTATGTGAAGCTGAGCACTTCTGAAGGCAATTTCCACAAGAACAAAACCATGGGTTTTTTCGAACAGACTTTAGATCCTTCGCAATTTATCCGTATCCATCGTTCCTACATCATTAACCTGGCCCAGGTAACCAAAATCGAACTGAAGGAGAAAGACAGCTATATTGTACTGCTCAAATCTGATATTTGGCTGCCTGTAAGCAAAACAGGCTATGTAAAACTGAAAGCAGCGCTGGGCTTATAACCTAAAGATAGGCTAGGCCATAGGCAGTGAAGCTAGTGGATAAAAATAAAAAGAAATCATTTTTGCATTTATAGAAAAATCGCGTTATATTTGCACCTCTTATTTAAAAAACTTAGTTAAGATATTATACAGTTATGAAAAGAACTTTCCAACCTTCGCAAAGAAAGAGAAGAAACAAACATGGCTTCCGCGAAAGAATGGCTACAGCAAACGGTAGAAGAGTATTAGCTTCTCGCCGTGCAAAAGGAAGAAAAAAATTATCAGTTTCTGACGAGCGTCGTCATAAAGCATAATTTTTGATTGCATCGCCTCGCCAGGGGAGGTAGCAGATCAGCTATGCTGCCAAACTGCAATCAAAAATGAATAGATTTAACAAAGAAGAACGGTTGTGTAGTAAGAAATATTTAGACTTACTATTTAAAAACGGTTCTTCTTTTTTATTATATCCCTTTCGCATTACATTTCTGCTGGTTGCCGAGCCACACAAATATCCGGCACAGGTAGTGATCAATGTCGCTAAAAAACGCTACAAGCATGCGGTTGACCGCAACCTGATCAAAAGGCGAACCCGCGAAGCCTATCGCCTGCAAAAGGAAGAAAAACTTTATCCTTTCTTAAATAAGCCAGACCAGTTGCTGTTGCTGTCTCTGCAATATGTAGGCAAGGAAAAATACAATTACAGTGTTTTTGAAAAGAAGCTTTCGGGCGCGCTCCAAAAATTGGTTTCTCAAATCCAGCCAGGCAATGAAATTCATTAAACAGTTGTTTTCTTGGTTTTTTTTGGGCATTATCAAGCTCTATCAGCTTTTTTTTTCGCCTTTGTTGGGCGCCAGTTGCCGCTTTACGCCTACTTGTTCGCAGTATGGGGTAGAAGCCATCAAAAAACACGGACCTTTTAAGGGTGGATGGCTCACCTTGAAGCGCATTGCCAGTTGCCATCCATGGGGTAGGCACGGGCACGATCCGGTTCCCTAACAATAGCTTTTACCTTTATGCTTTGGCTTTTTCGACATTTAGCGATTTGGAAATTGAAAGATTAATTTAGCAAATCATCCAAGTCTTTGGTCTTTAATCTTTATTTTTGTACCCGAAAATGGCTACAATACTTCAAATAGAAACGGCTACGCCTGTCTGCTCGGTTGCTTTATCCGTAAACGGAGAAACCGTTGCGCTTAAGGAGCAGGCCGGTCAGAATATGCACGCTTCCAATCTCACCTTGTTTATTGAAGAAGCGCTTCAGATGGCCAAGCTAAGCTACGCCCAATTAGATGCCATAGCGGTAAGCAAAGGCCCAGGTTCTTATACCGGATTAAGGATTGGCGTGTCAACAGCTAAGGGATTATGTTTTGCCTTAGATAAGCCCTTAATTGCTATCGGAACCCTGCAAATGATGGCGAATGGCTTCTTGCAGCAACACCCTAATTATGGCGGATTGATCTGTCCGATGATCGACGCGAGAAGAATGGAGGTTTTTACGGCGATCTTCGACAATAAATTGCAGCGCCTAGAGGCCGTCAATGCCAAGATTATAGACGAAAAGAGTTTTGTGCTGGAGCTTGACAACCACTTTGTAACCTTTATAGGCGATGGTGCGGCGAAATGTAAGCCGGTGCTTGACCACCCCAATGCCCATTTCGTGGATGCAAACTTTAATTCGGCAGCTTACATGAGCAAACTGGCCTTTGAGGCTTTCCGTAACAAAGCTTTTGAGGATGTGGCTTACTTTGAGCCATTTTACCTGAAAGACTTTGTGTTTACTGCGCCTAAAAACAAGCTTTAACTGCGGGTTAGGTGCCTGAAAATACTCGTGCTATAGTTTCCTGAAGAATTCGTACATGCTCCTGAAGAAGCCTTTGTACACTTTTTCGCCATTTACACCCGGCATGGTGCTCAGGTTTTGCGGGTGTTCTACCGTTCGGCCGAACTTAATGCCCATGCCCAGGTAAAATGAAGCGCCTACATAACCACTGCCTACGCTGGCATCGCTTTGGCTGATGCCTTTGCCGAGCGAAACGGTTTTGCCGATGTTATCTGTGCCCAAAAAGAATTCGAAATTTGGGGTTTGGTACATCGCTTGCAAGCCTACCATCACAAAATTGTTGAAATTGTATGTTGGTGTTACGCTCGCTGCAAATTTATCGATCATGAAAGTGTTGACCAGGGCAACATCGCCACCGGGTTGGAAAAGGTTTTTAGAAACGATAAAGCTGGGCTTGTAAAAACCAAATGTTCTGGAAACCAAAAAATCGGCTTTGGCATTGGTGGCCGCATAAAAACCTTTTTGTTGGTCTATGTCCCGAGCCATATCGGCAATTTCCTGATTGATTTCCGAATTGTCGCGGATAGATACATTGGTAATGGTTTTCAACTGATTAATTTTGGCCACATGCGAACTTTTGCTCCATTTGATAAAGCCCAGGTCCTTGATATTGCCCATTATAAAATACCCCGACTTGGAAGTATAAGTAGTTCCCAGGCTAATAGAAAGCCCCGGGTTTTTAAAAGTGGGAATAAAGGTTTTTTTGTTGATTTCGTCGCCCTCAATAAAACTGCCCTTATAGGTTCCGTTAAGCCCAATGCTAAGGCTGTTGTTGGCAGCATCGGCATAGAGATAAGAGTTGTCTATGCGGATGGAATTATAGGTAATGCCGCTCAATAAGCTCAATTTGGCGCCAAAAGCCAATCTTTTGTCCCAGTTTTCCCTAATGCTTACACTAAATTGGTGATAAGATTGTGCATAGCCTTTGTCGTTAAAGGCATCGGTATAGGGAACGTTCAGAAAGCGTTTGTAGGAATCGAAAATAGCCAGCGATTCGTTGGTGTACGCTACGTGTGCATCCGATCTTATCTGCCAGGCAAAACCGATTTCCTGATTGTACTTGTAAGAATTGAAAATCCTGAAAGTCAATACGTATAAGTTCGTTTGCTGATAGAGCTTGTTCATGGCTCCAGTGCCGATAGGGAGGCCCCTGGTGTCGTTTACCTGCTCTTGGGCCAGTTTCCGCAGTACGTCCTGCGCATTGCCTCCACCTGCGGCATTAAGTCCTAAATTGGGAAAAAGAAAGTTGGAAGCGTATTTGCCGGAACTGTCGAGCGTGAAGGCTTTTACGGCTGGATTTTCGAAGGCATCGAACAGGGTTCTGGTATTGAATAGGGCATACTGCTGCGCTTTAAGCTGACTAAAGCAACAGAACAATCCGCACAATAGGAAGTATTTCTTTTTCATGGGTACTAGGGGGTGGTTTGCAAAGTATCGGCCTTGGCGGCAACTGCTTCCGGCTTTTTATACAAAAGCAAATTAGTCAAAAACTTTCCATTATCACCTGCCAATTGATAACAAAAAGAATCAAATACCTTTAGGCCTTCTTTCGATTGGTAATGCTTAAAATAAAGCGGTTTAAGATTGCGTCCAAAAATATCGTTGGAGGTTTTGTTGCCCACATAAAAGGAAATGGTGCTCGAAGAAGAGAGCTGGTCGGCCAGGCCTTGGTAGGCCGCATTATTAATCAGCAATTGGTCGTTTTTGTAGCTGTTTAAAAATACCTGTATGCTGCTGGCATTGTTAGCCATGACCAGGTAATTGTCGATAATGGTAAAGAAAGGCCGTTCAAACTTTTTGAAAGGCTCGCCAAAATAGCTGTAGGGGATGTTGTTCTCCTTGAAAATCCTGATATCCGGTGCGTAAGAGGCGCTAATGTCCAACAAAAGCTGGTTAACCTTTTCGCCGTTGCTCAGGGCAATGGCACCAAATTTTTCGCCGGTATTCAATTGGAAGGCGATCATTTCCTTTTTGAAGTATTTGGGGAAAATCTGGTTCAGGTCCAATCCATATTGTTGCCTGATATTTGCCGTTGTTTTGCTTATTTTTTCGCCGTCTTTTTGCTTGCTCATCCAATGATCGAGTTCTTTTTTCCAACTGGCATAATCGCCAATGGCATAAAGGCTGTAGTTGGCCGTTTGATCTGGAACAATGGTGTTGATGCTGATTTTTTGCTCTTGGATTTTAGAGAACAGCTGGTAGTAGCTGTCTGCATCGTTTATGGTGGTACTGCCATTAAACAGCAGTTTTTCTCGGCTGAAATTATAGTTGAGCGAGGCAAAACTGTTCTGCTTGTTCAAAACCTCTAGTTCGCCGCTTATTTTATTGCTCAATACTTGTTGCAGCAACAAAGGGATTTTGTTGAAGTTAAGATAGAGGCTGGCCAAGGTGTTTTTGCTGAAACGGCTGTTGGCTTTAATGTAAGCCGCAAAGTCGTGGTTTGCAGGAATTTTGGGATGCATCGACTGCTGTATTGCCTCTGGAGTATTCGATACCATGACCAATTGCTCGTCAATGGCGATAAAACAGCTGGTGCTGTCGGCAAACCTCAACTCATAACTGGTGCCTATCTGTTTGATTTTGGCATTTTTAATGCCCACATCGCTTAGGGAGAGCTTTTTTTTGATGCTGGATTTAAGTTGCGTACTGATGATGAAATCTATGGCGTTGTTGGCTCCCGCTACAAAAGCGACATATATTTTTTGGCCTTCAATAAGGCGGTTGATTTCGGGCAGATCAATCAGGTTTTCCTTCAGAGATCTTATCGAAGCCATTTTCGTTTCGCCGAGCAGGGGCTGAAAAAGATTTTGACCGCCTAGGATTTCGTAAAAGCTTTTGTCGTTCTCAAAACTGAAAATAACACCAGAGTTGGCGGTAGCTGCATTTAAGGATAAGTCGCCGGCATTGGTATCAGTGTTCAGGTTGGAAAAATATACATAGACCATCGCTATGATTCCGATCAATAAAACACTGAGTATGATGTAAATTCTTTTCATGGTCTTTGCTCACAAATTTAATTTAATTTTGGGATTACAGAGATTATAAGGGCATTTTCTTAATTTAGCAATCGTTTAAAGCCGATAACTCATGAATAAACGGATCATCCTCACTGCAGCTTTTTTTGGCGCATTGGCAGTTGTACTAGGGGCTTTTGGTGCCCACGGACTTAAAAACACGATCAGTCCCGATGCTTTGGCCATTTGGCAGAAAGGGGTAGAGTATCAATTTTATCATACTTTTGCCTTGTTGTACCTCTCTACTTTTGCCCGCTACAAAAACAAGCTTATCGGACTTGCTTATGTGTTTTTTACGCTAGGTATAGTATTGTTTTCGGGCTCGCTATATCTATTGGCCTTGAAAGACAGTTTCCATATTGCTTTTGCAGGTTTTATTGGTCCGATTACGCCAATTGGCGGCCTGTGTTTTATTCTGGGTTGGATCAGCCTGTTTCTGGCTGCATTAAAAGATAAATAATGCAATTTGCCGAACCTACCGATTTTGCCGAAAGAGAAACCCTCTTTGTAGAGGTGATATTGCCCTTGTCGCTGGCTATCAACTATACCTATAGGGTTACCTATGAACTGAACAACCGTGTTGCGGTAGGCAAAAGGGTAGTTGTGCAGTTCGGCAAACACAAGATGTACACCGCATTGGTTAAAAGCATCGGTACGCAGCCACCAGAGTTTTATCAGGCTAAGTACATTATCGATGTGGTAGACGAGGTGCCCGTTATCAATAAAAAACAGTTCGAGTTCTGGGATTGGATTGCATCCTATTACCTCTGCAACGAAGGCGACGTGATGTCGGCCGCCTTGCCAACCGGGCTAAAATTGGCCAGCGAAACCATTTTGGTAATTAGGGAGGAATTGCCCGAAGAATTGGCACTGACCGAAAAGGAAGACCTAATTTTCCAGGTAATACAGAAACA
>JBCNPG010000164.1:0-6549 GCA_039593445.1 Pedobacter sp. | reverse complement strand
ATCCGGCGGCTGGAACTGGCCTGCGGACGCCCCCTCTGCCCGCAATAACGGCGCAAGTAAAAATTTTTAATAAAAACCAATTTAAAATGAATGTATCAGTATTAGCGAACACGCTTATCGGCTCGGAGATTATCAAAATCGGAAACGAAGTAAACGAGCTGAAGCGAAAGGGTGCCCAAATTGCCAATCTGACCATCGGAGATTTTGATTCGTCGATTTTCCCGATTCCGGCAGCATTAGAAACCGCTATTGTAGATGCGTATCATCAGGGACACACCAATTATCCGCCTGCAGATGGTATTTTGGCTTTGCGTGAAACCATTACAGGTGTTTTGGCCGACCGCTATCAACTAGATTATAGCGTAAGGGATATTTTGGTAGCCGGTGGCTCCCGCCCATTGATTTATGCAACCTATTTAGCCTTGGTTGATCCGGGTGATAAAGTGATTTATCCGGCTCCATCATGGAACAACAATCACTATTGCCACCTTTCTTCAGCCAATGGAATTGCTGTTGAAACTACCGTAGAAAACAATTTTATGCCTACGGCAGCACAGCTGAAACCACATTTAAAAGGCGCTACCCTGTTGGCCCTATGTTCGCCGCTCAATCCAACCGGTACGATGTTCACCCAAGCGCAGTTGGAAGAGATCTGCGATATCGTGATCGAAGAAAACAAATCGCGCAGTGCCGGCGAAAAGCCTTTATACATCATGTACGACCAGATCTATTCGTTGCTTACCTTTGGTAAGGAACATGTTAATCCGGTGAGCTTACGCCCAGAATTGAAAGATTATACCATTTATATCGACGGCATTTCTAAGTGTTTAGCCTCAACAGGCGTGCGCGTGGGCTGGGCATTCGGCCCAGAAGCAATCATTGGCAAGATGAAATCGCTTTTGGGGCATATTGGTGCTTGGGCGCCAAAGGCAGAGCAGGTGGCCGTTGCCAGTTATTTTAAGGATAAAGCACAGGTAGATAGCTTCTTGGACGGGTTCAAAGCCCAGATCCAGGCCAGTTTGGATGAACTTTATAACGGGTTCCAAAAATTGAAAGCCGATGGCTTTAACGTAGATGCAATTGTACCGATGGGCGCGATTTACCTGACCCTAAAGATCGATTATATTGGCAAAACCACGCCAGCGGGTGATTTGCTCAAAGACAGTGCTGATGTTAATTTCTATTTGATCAGGGAAGCACAGGCCGCTTTGGTGCCTTTCTCAGCCTTTGGCAATGAAGACAATATGCCTTGGTTCAGGGCATCGATTGGTGGCTGTTCTCTGGCCGACATCAAAAATATGATCCCTCGCATTGCAGAGGCGTTGAGTAAGTTGAAGTAATTGTTGTCAGAATAACAAATCAAAAAAAGGCCTTTCTAATTGAAAAGGCCTTTTTTTGATTAATAGATCAAGGATAATAAAACGATTAATCTTCTCTCGAGCCATCATCTGCCATTCGCACCATTTTCGGTTCAAATTTGGCTACTACGTGAACCAAATCGGTTTGCGCCGCCATTACCTTATTGATGTCTTTATAGGCCATCGGTGCTTCGTCAAGGCCTGCGCCAATCAACGTTACGCCATGGTCTTTCAATATGGCTTTCATCTCGGCACGGCTAATGTTTTGAATGGCTTTGGTTCGGCTCATTTGACGCCCGGCGCCATGCGAAGCCGAGTTAATCGCCGGAGCATTGCCCTTGCCTCGTACCAAGAAGCCCGGCGCGGTCATACTTCCCGGAATAATTCCCATTATGCCTTCGCCAGCTGGAGTTGCTCCTTTTCGATGAACGATAACTTCTTCTCCATTCCAGCTTTCTTTCCAGGCAAAATTATGATGGTTTTCTACGCGGGCCAATACCTTAGCGCCAATTGCTTTGGTAAGTTTATTATGGATAATCTCATGACAAGCCGAAGCATAATCACCCGCCAAGTTCATCGCCAACCAATATTCTTGACCTTCAGCTGTACCTAGGTCTAAATAGGCCAAATTAGAAGCTTCTTTAGGCAGTTTGCAAACTTCCTTGGCAATCTTTGTGTAATGGCCTGCGATTGTAGCGCCTAAGCCACGAGAACCAGAATGTGTTAACAAAGCCACATATCTTCCTTTGTCAATGTTTAAGACTTCGTCCCTTTCGGCAAATTCAATCACACCCCATTCTACAAAATGGTTTCCTCCTCCCGAAGTCCCCAATTGACTCCAAGCTTTGCCGTGCAAGTGTTTTAAAAAAGGCGTAGCGTTAAAAGCTTCGTTTTCCAGTACCTCGTGGTCGGCCAGCTCATGGCCCTTAAAGCCATGGCCTGCACCGAATTTGGTGTGGGCAATCAATTCCCGTTTGTACATCGCATCTTTTCCAAAATAATGCTTTTCTGGAATGTCGAAAATGCTCAAAGCCATACGGCAACCAATATCAACTCCTACACCGTAAGGGATGATGGCATTGTGCGTAGCCAAAACGCCTCCGATAGGCAAGCCATAGCCTTGGTGTGCGTCAGGCATCAAAGCGCCAGCTGCGGTAATAGGCAATTTCATGGCCACGTCCATTTGGGCACATGCACCTTCTTCGATGTAATCGGCGCCAAATACCGAATAGGCTTTGGTTTCTTCAATTAACGCAATAGTATCGTCTGCAGGCACATAGGCCTCCTCGATCATCGCTTTGGCCAAGGGTGCTAAAGCAGCATCGTCTAAAAAGCTTTCCGGATATTCTTTGGCTTTTTTTAGCAAAGCCAAAACCTCGGTTTCGTTTGCGGCTGAAAAGTGGGCCTCGATGATAGCCAAGGCCAAACCCATTATTTTTCCTTCGGTAAAACCTAATTCCATTAAGTTTTTTCCTGTAATTATAGTTTTCATATTATTGTAATTAAGCATACAGCTCTTCGCGAAGACTGACCAACAGTTTTTCTATTTGTTCAACGTCTGGTACTTCTCGAAGCTGGCTGGTTATGCTGGCATTTTCAATTTGTTGTATTAATTCTTCTGCCATATTGAGCAGTTCCTGATAGTCGAGCTCGCCTCTTTTGATAGACAAAAGCTGTTCCCTGTTTTCACGTTTTACATGGAGCTTTCCATCCCTCAAGATCTCCAGGGCTACCTGCAATAACCTGATGGTGTGCATCATGTTTTTGGCATCGTAATCCTTGCCGTGTGCCTGGTTCAGGTTGTAGCGCTCTTCGTTGCGGTTGCCCACCCAAGCCCAATACTCGTTGTACTGCTTGCAATAGACTGAGTAGCTGTCTTGGTTAAAGACTAGGTAGCCCAATTCTTTTGCGCCAGTGGGGATGGAAGACACCGAAACATCGTGGGATGTAGTTTTGCTGGCTATGCCCTTGTAGCCGAGCGAGCCATCCTGGTCATAAAACAAGGCGTACAATCCTTTGGCATTTGGTATTTTCGACAAGCCGCAATGCTTTTGCGATAAACCGCTTTTAGCCAGCCAATGTTTTGCCTTTACCGACGAATAGTTTTCGGTGACAAAGCAGAAATCCAGTATCGATTTCTTGGTCCTAGGCATCGGATTCACGATTTTTTTGTTCAAGCCTTTTGCCTTTCTGATCTGGGTAGCCGCATAGCCTCCAAAGGTCTCTTTGCAAAGCTTCGATAGAAACATGTCAAGCTTGAGCTTATCCATGATGGGGTGTTTATAGCGCACGCATGATGCCGGACTAGCCAAGATTTCCAAAATATTCGGGTTGTTTTTGGCTAGAAGCTCCATAAATCTTCCCAGCTCATAGTAAACTTCGTCGTTGCTCTCGTTGCTGATTTGAGGAATGTAGCTAAAGCCATAAAACAGTGTTTTGGGCAGGTAGAATATGCCTTTGACATCTGTATCTGACGTCGGCGTAGCCAAACCATAGGCCTTGCTACCGCTTAAACACTCGAATAGCAATAATCCTCGTTCCTTAAGTTCTGCGATGGTCATAACGGTAAACGGTTTCTCTAAAAAAGGTTTCTAATCTATCAACTTCAAATTTTGGAACAGGCAGCTCGTCGGCACCAGCCGAACAATAGTTAAATTGCTCATCGATGTAGTTTCTTAGCGCCGGATCGATATTGATCACGTGGCTTTCGTTAGCCGAGGCTTTGAAATCGATCAGCTCTTCAACCCCACGGCGAAGCGATTTAGGCATTAAAGTAAGCAATGGGCCTATGGTCATCGGGGCTATTGTATTT
The DNA here is from genome assembly GCA_039593445.1 of Pedobacter sp. Taxonomy (GTDB): domain Bacteria; phylum Bacteroidota; class Bacteroidia; order Sphingobacteriales; family Sphingobacteriaceae; genus Pedobacter. The sequence goes on along the minus strand of JBCNPG010000164.1, from coordinate 2,379 downwards.
TGTTCCAAACACCATTTGGCAGCCAATAACGGCCTTAACACATAAAACAGCTTTTTGATCTTGATTTCGTTGTCGTTTACAACCGTAGCCAGTGCTCCTTTGGCGATGCCCAAGTAGTGATGGATATTTGATTTGCGGTTGAAATAATACGGACAAAGCTGCCAAAGCTCGCTCCTGAAATCCGGCAGCTCCCCATAAACGATGGGCGACTGCAGCCACTCGAAAGGTGTAGTATTCGATTTGTGGATCAGCTTCAGTACTTTCTTCAAGTCCCAGCCGTAGATGTCGAGCTCGTCATTGATTGGAAAGCTCAATTGATCGTTGCTGTCTAGGATAGACAAGTAGAAATCAACCGATCTACTATAGATGAAACGTACATCAAAATCACTGTCCGGCGAAGGAAATTGCCAAGCCCTGCTTCCTGATTCGCAGGCGTAAAGCATGGTTATTCCATGGTCTTTTTCTATGTCCTTAAGTTTGTTTATGATGTTGGCTCTCATTTTTTTCTCGTTAATCCCCGGCTGGACTCCTGCCAGACCGGGGGCGTCTAAATTTAATTTATTTCACAAAGATTTGTTTCAATTGGTCAACGATTTGCCCACTGCCAGACAAGCTGATGGTGTTTATTTTTTCGGCAATCTTTTCCACGTACTCCATTTCCTTCAATTTGTACAACATGGCGTTGTCTTCCATTAATTTGGCCGTGTTCAGCAAGCTCCTGGTCGAAGCCGTTTCTTCCCTACGGGTAATGGTATTGGCTTGCGCTCTCTTCTCGGCTACTAATACCTGATTCATGATCTCTTTCACATCGCCTGGCAAGATGATGTCCTTTACGCCACAGTTGGTTAAGCTTACGCCCAAGGCCGCAATCCTTTCGGTAGCAATGGCCATTACCTGTTCGGCAACTTTCTCCTTGCTCTCCATCAACTCGTCAAAAGTCATCAAGCCTATGCATTCTCTCAATGCCAATTGAATGGTGATGTACAATTGCTTATCGAACCCCGCATTTTCCAAAAGCGCTTTGATGATGTCAGTTACCTTGTATTGGATGCTAAAGTTGATTCGCAACTGCGCCTTGTCTTTAGTCAAAATCTCTTGACCAACAATTTCCATGTTCAATTGTCTAGTATCGGTTTTCAATACCTGAACCGTGGTGCTGTTTTTCCAGTACACGTAGTTGCCCGCAGCTAAGGTTTTTACAAACTTGCCGTCGATGAACAACAAGGCGCCTTCGTACGATTCTACTCTGTATGCTCTGATAAAGCCATTCAGTGGCGCACGATCGAATAAGTTTTTATCGATATTTTCATCTACCTCAAGCTGGTTGGTATCAACCTTGGTAAAGCTGTAGGTAGCTAAGCCTTTCCAAAAAGCATGTCTTCCGGCGGCTAACACGGTTTTAAAATTGCCGTTGCGGTATACCAAGGCCAATTCGTTGTCGGCTACGTCTACTACATGCACCAAGTTGGCGAAGTCGGTATTGATCAACAAAACTTCCAATTCGGCAACGGTGTAGTAATAATCCTTGCCCATGTCGTACAAGGTTACCGTTTCGCCAAAACCCAGCCAGTAAGATCCGGTGGTTAAAACTCTAATAAATTCTCCTTTTCTAAACACCAATCCAACATAATTGGTGTTAACTGTTACTTTTTTCATGTTTTCTGATGTTTATTTTATTTATTGGTTAATTAATTCTTTTAAAAAGCATTGCCTCAATGCGCCATTTGCAGCTGGCGGAAGTAAAAGGATATAGAACTGTTCTACAAATGAAGGCCAATGCATCAGGAACAAGGAGCGTTAAGGCGTTCCTCAATGATCGGATTTGATTTGTAAAGCCCATTCTCATCGGTTTTACTTGCAAAGCGAGCGGCAAACCTGCCTTTGGGCTACCCATTGGCCAGGTGCATTGCTGCAATGCTTTGGTAATGAGAAATTTGAAGTATCTCTTCTTTTAAAGATGGATTAGAAGTCCATTGCATTACCATTATGCGATTCCAATTTTGGGTCGGAAGCAGGATTCGAACCTGCATTTGGTTGTTACTCTACCCCTGAGTTATTCCGATTGATCGGAAGTGGGATTCGAACCCACGGCACACAACGTGTAGACAGAAACTTTTATGCTGGCCAGTATATAAGTTGCGATTGCGCTTATACTTTGGGGCTATATGGAAACCCTCAACCTAGGGCTGCATTACGGCTTGCTGCCGTCCCAACTTTCGTCGGGATATCTTTATATCATGTTTGGATATTTCTCAAAGAACAATTATCGACTGGCGACATAACAAAGATGCTAGTGCCCCTACGCAGCGTATTTGCGCACTTGATAAAAAATTTCAATATTATTGGCTCTGGCCGCAGTAGGCGCCGTGGTTGCTGACG
>JBCNPG010000163.1:0-6563 GCA_039593445.1 Pedobacter sp. | reverse complement strand
GGCATTTTGGGAAGTGGTGCCAACTGTGCTTATTTTGACGGCAAACGCCCTGAGCAGAACAATTTTGGCTTGGGCTATATTTTAGGCGACGAAGGTTCTGCCAACTACCTGGGCAAGGTGCTGCTTAAACAGTACCTCGAAGACAAGTTGCCCCAAGACTTGAAAAAACAGTTTGAAGAGCGCTATAACGTTGATCGGCCGCTCATTTTGGAACGCATCTATAAAAAACCCAACGTACAGAACTACCTCAGCTCCTTCTTCGACTTTTATGTTGAAAAGCGAAACAACAAATACATCGAACAATTGATAGACCAGGCTTTTGAACGGTATTTCAGCACTTACCTGATGCCAACGGTAAAGCAGCACCCCAATCAGGAAATCCACTTTGTGGGAACTGTTGCCGGCACTTTCCAAGACAGGTTAAGGCTGACCGCGCAAAAGCACGACGTCCATATCATTACCATAACAAAAGAACCAATACATAATTTACTTCATTATTATTCAAATTAAATACAATGACTAAAGTAGGAATAAACGGATTTGGCCGTATCGGCAGACTTGTTTTTAGAGCAGCCTTGAAAAGAGGCCTCGATATTGTTGCCATCAACGACCTGATCGAGCCAGATTATATGGCTTATATGTTAAAATATGATACTATCCACGGCCGTTTCGATGGTACCGTAGAGGTAAAAGACGGACATTTGGTGGTAAACGGAAAAACCATCCGCATTACGGCCGAGAAAGATCCGGCTAACTTGAAATGGGACGAAGCTGGTGTAGAGATCGTAATTGAATCGACCGGTTTGTTCCTAACCCGTGCCGATGCCAATAAACACATTGCAGCTGGCGCCAAAAAAGTGGTATTCTCTGCTCCGGCAAAAGACGACGATATCCCGACTTATGTTATGGGCGTAAACCACGATCAGTTAACTGCTGACCAAACCGTAGTATCAAATGCTTCTTGTACCACCAACTGCTTGGCTCCTATCGTTAAAGTATTGAACGATAACTTCGGCGTAGTTGAAGGCTTGATGAGCACTGTACACGCGGTAACTGCAACCCAAAAAACGGTTGATGGTCCTTCGGCCAAAGACTGGAGAGGTGGCCGCGGTGGTTTCTCTAACATCATTCCTTCGTCAACCGGCGCTGCCAAAGCGGTAACCAAAGTAATTCCTTCGCTAAAAGGCAAATTAACCGGGATGTCTTTCCGTGTGCCTGTGGCTGATGTTTCGGTAGTTGACTTAACTGCACGCTTGGAAAAACCGGCTACTTACCAACAGATCAAAGATGCCATGAAAGCAGCTTCTTTGGAAGGTCCTTTGAAAGGCGTTTTGGGCTATACCGAAGATGAGGTGGTTTCTTCAGATTTTATCGGCGATGACCGCGCTTCGATTTTTGATGCCGGCGCAGGTATTTCGTTAAACGACAACTTTGTAAAAGTAGTTTCTTGGTACGACAACGAGTGGGGCTATTCTTCTGCCTTGGCTAAGTTTGTAGAGTATTATGGCTCTTTGAAATAGTTCCAGTTCATATCGAATGAAAAAGGCAATGTCATTTGGCATTGCCTTTTTTGTTTTGACCCGGTCACTGATTAATTGATTTTATAATTGGTCTATTAGGCTTAGCAATAAATCCCCGCTTACCTTCAATCGCCCTTAGCTAATGCGACAAGTATACATTTGCCAAAGCATAGTATTAAACCTGATATCGGACACTAAATCAAACGCAATACCACCTCAATCAGCTAATCAGTGGCTAAAGTTGGGTAAGGGTCTAGCTTAATCTATTTCACAACGTTATGCGCCATACTACGTACCCAACACCCCACCTATATTTAACAAAAATTTAACACCTTCCGGTCTACAGACTCAAATATTGGAACTATTTTTGTATTGATATCCCTGAATTGTTTGGATAAACGCTTTTGTCATGCAAAAAACATGAAATAGAATATTGCGATTTTTAATAGTGTACTTTTTACACTATCGGAAATTATTTCTATATTTGCACCGTGATGGCTCTGGACATTGGTCATCGCTTCAAAAATTGATAGCATATATTTCTTAGCCTCGTGCAGGAAATTTTAAAGATAACCCGTTCATACAGGTTTATATTTGGTTAGAAAAAGAGATTCGTCTGGATGGAGAATCTCTTTTCTTTTTTTAAGGGCCTTTCATTATACTAATTTTTTCAGTTGCAGTAAGCTTTAATTTATCTGGAATATCAGCTGTTTTGACAATCCATTTAGGCAACGCATTCAGCCCCATAATACAATCTAAAAGAGCGTATGTATGATTGTAATCTTTATACCTTTGAAAGTCAAATTCTAATTTTGAAATCAGTTCTGTATAATTCTCAGGTTCGGAATCATTTTACTGATGCTTAAAGGTGGAATAATCGATTAAAACAGTTGTGAAATAAACAATCTAACCTAAATTGAGAGTTATCCTAAAACATCCTTCCAAATTAAATAAAACTAAGCAAGTGTGATGATTTTTATGGAGAGTAAGATTAGTTTTTAATTTTTGCAAACGATAATTTCAACTCTTCACAAACAACCCATACTCAGCTTTGCAACAAGCCGATCATCATAATGACTATGAAAACAGATTAGTTCGTTGCAATTCATATCTATTCTTAAATGTTATCTTTTTTTGATTATAATAAACATCGAGAATTGGATCTAATTTTTTATAATCCTTTTCATTCTTAAGTTGAAAATAGAAACGATATTCTTCATTTGAATTAGTAGTGAATTGAACATAATTGCCAACGCCACGCGAGAACATTCTGTTAATACTACCAGCTGTGGACACTTGTTCCCCATAGTAGTCAATTAGACAAATATCGAGCAACAATATTGTATCAAGATTAAAATTCTTTTCATCAACGCTGATCTTATCAATGTCAAAAGCAATTTCTCCTCTCAACGTTCCATACAACGGTTTATAGCCGAACTTAGTTATGAAAAGCACAAATATGGATATACATAACGATATGGATATAGCTAACCTTATCATCTCATACTTTTCATCGAGTATATACTGAGTTAGTAACCCAATTGCACCCAAACATAAAAGCAGCACAGATCTATCGACCTTAATACATTTATTATATGGCTCAAATCTTACGTAAGTAACTTTATCCAAAGGTAGGTTGGTTGGCATGCAGATCTTGAGTATAATTTTTAATGAGCCTAATATCTAATTTAAATTTCACACATCCAATATTCACTACCTATATGGCATTTATAGTTAAACTATTTTTCCTATAATCGATGTCGACGGACAAAAACATTTTTCCAATAGATTATGCTTTTCTGCGTCCTCCGCCAAAATAAACATTGCTAAATCACCCAACTATTTCTTACCTTTAAGTAAGCCCAAACCAATGAACTACAGACTATCCTACCCGTTTAAAATCTGGCTAACCAGTACGCTGGTAGGAACATTGTTGTTTGTTATTTATTTCAGTATAGCTTCGGACGCACCTTTCGAAGGCATTTTTACTTTCTTTATTTTTGGTTTCTTTGCAGCCTTAGGCACTTCCATTCCCGCTTTTTTTATTTTATGGCTTTGCCTGCACCTGCTCACCAAAACCAGCCTGAGCACCCCAAAAATAAGAATCATTATGGCCATTGTGGGCGCGATTTGCTGTACGCTGCTGTTTAACACATTGGGCGTGTCTTATGCCGCCACATCAGACCTGGTTTTGATTGGCGCCTATGCCCTGCCTGTTATGGTTTCGGCATTGGTTTATCCCTTAAGACCATTGCCGAGTTCGAATTTGGCTCAGCACACCAGCGAAATGGCCTGAATATTGGCTGGTTGGGTATTGCCAAATCAACCAAGAGCAACATTTAAATTTTAGCAAAACAACGCTCTTACTCATCTGTTTTATTAAAAAAAATCAAAATCATGATCAATCCAGAAGACAACATTCCAGTAGACGATTCGCAAAACAGCGAAGCAGAAGACCAACAAAGCCAAAAAGACATCCATGCTAACGGCTTAAATACAAACGACGAGCCTTTGGAAGAGGAACAAGCCAACCCAGATCTGCTGAGACAGGCTTTTGACGCCAGCGAAGCCTCTTATACCTTGGATGTAGATAAAGGAATTGCGCCGAAAAAAGAATAGTTCATTGGTTCGTTAGCTGATTGGCTCATTGGTCATTAGTGTATAGACTATTGACCTTAAACCATAGCCTATTGACTATCCGCTACTTGAAATAAATCTTAAACGTAGTACCCATATTCTCTACGCTTTCTACGGCAATATTGCCGCCCATGGCCTCGATTTGGTTTTTAGAAATAAAAAGTCCAAAGCCGCGGGCATCGGCATTGCCATTAAAGGTTTGGTAGATACCGAATATTTTATCGCCATGCTTCTTCAGGTCTATTCCAATGCCATTGTCGGAAACACGCAGCACCACCTGGTTATTTTCTTCAAAACAGCTTAAAGAAATGACCGGCTTCCGATCGGGATGACTGTAACGCAAGGCATTGGACACAAGGTTGAGCAAAATGCTCTCCAAATAAGCCTTGTTATAATTGATTTTAATGTTGCTGTCAACCTTATTGAGCACCGTGGCATCCTTAGCTAAAATCTGTGCATTTTGGGTAGCCAGCGTTTTGAGCACATAGTCGTAGAGATTGAGGGGTTCTACTACGATATCAACGCTGGTTTGGATGTTGACGATGTTGTTGAGGTTAAACAAGGTTTCGTTAAGGTTTCCTGCCACTTTCTTGAGCAACTGGATCATCTCGTCGCGTTCTTCGGCATTTTTGGCATTTTCGATCAGGGTTGAAATGCCCTGGATGTTACTGGCATGCGAGCGCAGGTTATGCGATACGATGTACGAGAAGTTGAGCAAGCGCTTATTTTGTTCGGTTACCAGGTTGAAAGATTTGCTTAATGCGGTTTCCGATTGTTTTTTGTTGGTAATATCGATCATGATGCCCCTGAGCCTGAGCGGCTGTCCGGGTTCGTCTATTACGCTAACCACATCTCTGATCCACACCACATTGCCATTGTTGGCCAGCATGCGGTATTCGTAATCGTGCTTTCTTCTTTCGGCGGTTGCCTTTTCGCTGAATATTTTTACCCACTCCCTATCGTCGGGGTGCAGGTGGTCAAACCAGAAGTTCGGACTTTCGATCCACTGGTTAGCGGTATAGCCCAAAATATCCTTCACCTTCTGACTGATAAAAGTGCAGGAGTGAGAACCGGGTTCGCCTTCCCACACGATGCCATCGATCGTATTGATGAGCGACTCGATGCGTTGCTGCGATTCGATGAGGCTCTGCTGCTCTGCCTTCCGTTTGGTTACATCTTCTACAATAATGATATGGTTGGAAGGGTCTTCTCCTTCGGCCCAAAGCGGCGTGATGATTACATTGCCCCAAATGATCTGTCCATCTCTCGATAGATATCTTTTTTCCCTGCTAAATTGCCTTATTTTTCCGGCCAGCAACTGCTTAAACAGCTTGGCGTCTTCTTCCAGGTCTTCGATATGGATCAGCGATTTGATTTTCTTATCCATCAGCTCCTTTTCGGTATAGCCCAAAAAGTTGCAGAGGTAACGGTTCACCTCCAGAATAAGTCCGGTTCGCGAATCGACCCTTGCAATACCAACGGCTGCATGATCAAATATGTTCTTGAATTTGCTTTCGGTATTGATCAGTTGCGAAGCCTGGTCGTTTACGATATGCTGCAGCTGGGTCTGTTTCCTTAGCAGGCGGGCCAGCAGATAACTGGATAAAACAGTTAGGCTCAATCCAAACAGGATGGCTGTAGCCAACTCAAGCCAGGTATCATAAACATCCACATCAATCACATAAAGCTTCCAGTCGCCTTCAGGAAAAACCACCGAATGGGCATCCTTTAACGAAAAACGCGGATCAACCGGCAGGAAAAACTCTTCTTTTTTGGTAATCGGATTGATCTTGGAAAACTGGAAGCGGTAATTTTCATATTTCCTGTTGTCGATGCCGGCATTCTTGAACAATTTCTCCATGCGGATAACCACGGCAGAAAAACCCCAAAACTTATTGTCGATATACAATGGCAGTCGCCCCACAACGCCCATGCCTCCCTGATTAAGCTTAACCGGCCCCTGATAGTACATTTTCTTGCTTTCGATGGCCTTTCTTACCTCCAGCACAGTTTGGGGTCGACTTTTAAAAAGATCGATGTTGATGGCTTTTTCGTTGCCTTTTATCGGATACATGTACTTGATGACCCCATTAGGCACCAATTGCACGGCTTGCAAATCGGGATTGGAACGGATCAGCTGCTCGGCCACGGTTTCGAAATGATCGGGCACTCCCTTATTATCGAGTGTTAGGGCTAAGGTAAGGGCAACCGTATAGCTGTTTTTAAGCGATTGCTCGAGGTTCTGTTTTACCCCATAGAGAATGTTCGAAACCTCGCGTTCCTTATTTTCCCTAAACAACTCGTAACGCTGATGCACGATAAGCGAAATAAGCGTTAGCAATAAGAAAAAAGTGATAAAGCCCGAGGTCTGCGGTTTAGAGATAAACCAGCTCGATAACTTATTGG
>JBCNPG010000162.1:0-6589 GCA_039593445.1 Pedobacter sp. | reverse complement strand
GGAAATTTCTCATCGCAGTCCCGAATTCGAAGCGGTGATCGAGGAAGCCAGCAAATTGGTAAAAGAGCTTTTGAATGTACCCTCGGGCTACTCCGTTTTGTTTTTACAGGGAGGGGCCAGCATGCAGTTTGCCATGGTGCCTATGAACTTGTTGTCGGAAGGCAAAACTGCCGCTTATTTAGAAACCGGCGTTTGGGCAAACAAAGCCATTAAGGAAGTAAAGTATTTTGGACAAGCAAACGTAGTAGCTTCGTCTAAGGATGCCAATTTTACTTTCATCCCTAAAGATTATACCATTCCTGCCGACAGCGCCTATTTCCACTGTACATCCAACAACACCATTTACGGTACGGAAATGTTCGATTTTCCAGATACTAAGGTGCCGATGGTTTGCGACATGTCGTCGGATATCATGAGCCGAGTAGTCGATGTGTCTAAATTTGATCTTATCTATGCTGGCGCACAAAAAAATATCGGTCCGGCAGGTTTGACCATTGTTATTGTAAAAGACGAGATTTTAGGCAAAACAGGTAGGGCCATTCCTTCTATGCTAGACTATAAGCAACATATAGACAACGGCTCGATGTACAATACGCCTCCGGTATTTTCTATTTATGTGGCCATGCTGAACCTGAATTGGCTGAAATCTAAAGGCGGCGTAGCCGAAATCGAAAAGGAAAACAAGGCCAAAGCCCAAGCATTATATGCCGAAATAGACAGAAACTCGCTGTTTAAGGGAACTTGTGCCGTTGAAGACCGTTCGCGAATGAATGTTTGTTTTGTGATGGAAAATCCAGAACTGGAAAAAGCATTCCTGAAATTTGCCGACGAAAATGGTTTTGAAGGCTTAAAAGGCCATAGGAGCGTAGGTGGCTTCAGGGCCTCTATGTACAATGCGCTTCCTATTACCAGTGTACATGCGCTCATCGATTTAATGCAGACTTTTGAAGAAAAACACGCCAAATAAGTTATGATCAAGATACTCGCCAATGATGGCATAGATCCAATTGGAAAAAAACTACTTGAAGATGCCGGTATCACTGTTGATACCCAAACTATTCCGCAAGACCAGCTGGCACAAGCCTTGCTCAATTATGATGGCATTACCGTGCGTAGTGCAACTAAAGTAAGAGAAGAACTGATCGATGCCTGCCCGAACATCAAGCTCATTGGTAGGGGTGGTGTAGGTATGGACAATATCGATGTAGAATATGCACGCAGCAAGGGCGTAGCCGTAGTAAACACGCCAGCCGCTTCGTCCTTATCGGTGGCCGAATTGGTTTTCTCGCATTTGTTTACAGGAATTCGTTTCCTGCACGATTCGAACCGTAAAATGCCGGTTGAAGGCCATACCAGATTCAACGATTTGAAAAAGGCCTACGCCAAAGGAACCGAACTGAGAGGCAAAACCTTAGGTATTATTGGTTTTGGTAGGATAGGCAGGGAAACCGCAACATTGGCTTTGGGCTTGGGTATGAATGTGTTGGCTTATGATCTGCATCCATACAGCGGCAGTATTTCGTTGAATTTTCAGGGAGGTATCAAGGTTGATATTCCGGTACAGACGGTAGGTTTGGAAGAGGTTATCGCCAACAGCGATTTCATTTCGTTGCATACTCCATTTGCCGATAAACCTATTTTGGGCGCGGCAGAATTCGAAGCCATGAAACCTGGAGTAGGTGTGGTTAACTGCTCTCGTGGAGGTACCATCGACGAGCAGGCACTTATTCAGGCTTTGGATTCGGGTAAGCTTGCTTTTGCCGGCTTGGATGTGTTTGATAATGAGCCAACTCCTGCTCAGGCTGTTTTAAGCCATCCTAAGATTTCGTTAACGCCGCATATCGGAGCTTCTACCAACGAGGCCCAAGAGCGTATTGGAACGGAATTGGCCAATTTGATTATCGAGCACTTTAAGAAATAGCATTCGATTAACAGAAATATAAATCCCCGGCCATTTGGTTGGGGATTTTTTGTTTTGATAAGTTAAGCGATAGGCATACGATCTTTTGGGCGAAAAGGACAAGGCCCAGGCTACCCTGAGGCCAAAATAATCCTTCATCTTACAAAACGAAGCTTTTTAGTTAATTAAAACCCTTTTAGTCTTGAAAAAGACAATAAGCAAACCTATCTTCGTCTTAAACCATTTATAAATCCTGATGCCGAGGATCAAGCCTTTTTGTGCCTTAAAACCTGCTGCCGCTTTGCTGGCGAAAGTGGTTACGCGCCCACTCGAAAACTACAGCATGGGCCAAGCCAGGCTAATTGCCTCCGAAAACCCAATAAGCTTTCTGCACCTGATCAATCCAGAGCTAGACAATCCCTATTTGCGCGGCTCGAGACAGGAACTGGTATTCAAGAAGATTAACGAAAATCTCGATGATTTTATCGAGCAACAAGTGCTGATTACCGAAGAAAAACCTTCCATTTACATCTATCAGGTTGAGCATGATGGTTTGTTGCAAACCGGAATTTGGACACTTACCCACATTAATGACTACTTGGATGGGCATATCAAAAAACATGAGCATACGGTAGAAAGAAGGGAAAAACTGCTGGCCGAGTATCTGCAGCAAACAGATTTGGATGCTAATCCAGTACTGATTACATACCATCCCAATGCGGAAGTGAAAAAGATAGTAGAGAAGTACCTGGCCCAAAAGCCGACAACTGATTTTTCTTTTGCCGACGCTACCAAACATCGGCTATGGACGGTTAATGAAAAAGCAGATTTGGACATATTGGTTGGTGCTTTTGCCCAAATCCCGGCGGTTTATATTGCAGATGGACATCATAGGGCGGCCTCGATGGCTAAAATGGGGCTTTATAAAAGAAATCGTCATGCGCATGACGAAGAAGCCGATTTCAATTATTTTTCAACGGTGTATATGGATACGCAGGAAGTGAAAGTATTGGAATATAACAGGTTGGTGAGGGATTTGGAGGGCTTGACTACTGAAGAATTCCTGTCGGCTTTGACAACAAGCTTTGAAATAGAAAAAATGCCTGCGCCGTTTAAGCCAAGCGTTTTGCACGAGTTTGGCATGTACCTCAAATCGGGCTGGTACAAGTTAACCGCGAAGCCCCATCTTCATCGCAGCGATCCGGTGGGCTGTTTGGATGTCAGTATCTTGCAAGAACATATTTTGGTGCCGCTTTTGCACATCAGCGATCCCAGAACGGATGCCAGGCTAACTTTTGAGGGCGGAAAAACTCCGTTAAGCGAACTCGAAAAGCAGGTGAACAATGGTACGAATGCGGTCGCTTTTGTATTGGTACCCACTGCTATCGAACAGCTCATCAATGTAGCCGATGCCAATCAGGTTATGCCACCCAAATCAACTTGGGTAGAGCCCAAATTTCTGGTCGGACTGTTGTCCCATCATTTCAAAGGCTAGCTTTTTGTAAAAAAATAGAACTAAATTTCAGGTCTAATTAATTGCAAATCAATTTGTTTAGATTTATCTTGAAGAAGATAACCGAAAATTTAAAACTAAACCAGATTGGTATGAAAACACAACTTGTTACCAAGGCACTAACGCGTGCCGAGATGAGAAAAATAACCGGAGGCGGTGGAATAGATGATGGCTCCTGCATCCCGCAAAACGATCGCGACAGGGAATGCCTGTTAGGTGGAGCAATAACCTCTTGCCTGGAAATCCCGTGCTGTTGCGATTTCTACTGCAGTTCAGAATTTGACGGCGAAGGCTTTGTCAATGTGTGCAGGGCAATTTAGCCTACTTATTAATCAACCCTAAACTCAAAAATATGAAAACACAGTTTGTAGCGAAGGCATTATCGCGTGCCGAAATGAGAAAAGTAACAGGGGGTGCCGGACCATGCGTGCCAGACGATGGTTCGCAGCGTTGTATATTGGCCGGTGGCACGATGTCCTGTTCAGAAATACCATGTTGTTGCGATGCATTTTGTGTTCCTGAATTTGACGGCACACAATTCGTTGAAGTTTGCCGTTCGTGGGATTAACCGCTAACTAAGATTTTCATCGCCACAGATGAAGGATTTTCAGTGGTTGTTTAATGAGAAAGTCACTGAGACTACAAAGTTTGAACGCCCTTGCAATATGCCATGCGCAAAGTCTGTTCATCTGTGGCATTTATTATTTAGTAACGCCTGCCCCAAAAACGCGTTACACTTTACTCACTACGCTATACGCTACGTTCCACACGTCACTCCAACGAATTTGTCAAAGCCCAATACCTGAAACCCAATACGGCTTTCTGAAAATTGCTCAGTTTCATGGGGTCCTTTTTGTAGTAACTCGGCAAAACCAGGTTGTTGAGTTTAACCAATATTTTAAATATTTGCTTCTTCATAGCCTTTCAGTTGTTGCTGTTTTTTGTTCCATAAAAAAGCCAGCACCGCGCAGCCCAACAAGGCGATACCCATAATCAAGTAGGCCAGTCCCTTAGCGCTTTCTGTTTTTTTGAGCTGGTTGCTGAGCGCTTCGTTCTGGTCTTGTAGGTTTTTGATGCTTTTGCGATAAGCCAAAATACGCTCCGAAGTGCTATTGGCAGTGGTTTGCACTTGTTGCATCTGCACATCTTTGTAATCGAGCAGCACCTTCAGTTCTTGAAAAATATTGTTGTCGTTGATGGCAATCTGTCTTAATATCTCGTTCGAGTTCCTGATGTCGTTCTTGGTCTGAAAGCCAAAGATGCCCGTCCTGGCATTCAAGCTTTCTTCATATTGGCCAAATTTGGCGCTTCTTTCGGCTAATAAACTATTGATTTTCAGTCGCTGGATCTGATAGGCGCTTGTGTCTTGTGCAAAGCAATGAAAGCTGAGTAACAAAGAGAGCAAGGAGAGGAATGTTGTTTTTTTGATCATCGTGTTCGGTTAGAAATGGTTTAATCATTCATACAACAACACAATTCCTTGCATTGTTTAGAATTCGTAAAGGCTCCAGGCTTCCGCCTTATGTGCAAAGTGGGGCTTTACCTTGGCCCATGTCTCCTTGAAAAGGTCCGATGTGCGGTATTTCTCCAAATGTTCGGCGCTTTGCCAGTAGCTGATCGTGAAAAATATGGTCGGCTCGCTTTCATGCTGTAGGAGTTTGACGTCTTGACAGCCATCGGAAGCTTTGATTTTTGATTTTACGCCCGAGAACAATACCTTGAAATCATCGATAAATCCAGGCTCAAAATGCATTTTTACCACGCGTACCAACATAGCCGATCAAATTTATGGATGGAATTCTACCCGTACAATATCGCTCAGGTGCAGGCCGAGCAGGCCGCTGGCTTTACCCTTGTTGATGGCGATTTCTAAATGGTTGCTGATCCCAAACAAACATAATTTCTCGCCTTCGGGTACTTCGTTATAGTGCCAGCTCAGTTGCGTAATCGTCTCGCTTTTTCTGAAGTAGAGCGTAAAATCACGGTTGCGCTGTATCTTGGTAAACAAGTCTTTGGTAATATTGGTAATTACGTTGCAAAAAGTGTCGATATAGATCACGCTTCCCCTGATAATATCGCGCTCAATTACCGGGTGTAGCAACATCCGTTGTTCAATGTCGTTGGCGGGTATGCCAATGTCTTTCAGTTTGCCGCCTTTGGCCAAATGGATGGCCGCCTTTACAAAGATGTCAACCAAGGGAAAGTGCAGGTACTTGAGGTCCTGCATAATATTCAGCTCAACAATTTCGTCGGGCTTTTCGTCAAATAGCAAAGAAAAAATACCGTTGTCGGCCCCTACAAAAAAATGGTCCCTGTAGCGCAGCGCAACATATTTGGTTTTTTCGTTGTAAACCGAATCGATGCCGATCAGGTGTACCGTATTCTTGGGAAAGTAGGGGTAGGAATTTTTGAGTACAAAGGCCGCATAAGAAATATTAAATGAAGGAACTTCGTGGGTAATATCAACAATATTGGCCGTAGGCAGGATACTCAGGATGCCCCCTTTGAGAGCGGCCTGGTAAAAATCCTTAGAGCCTAAGTCGGTTGTTAATGTGATAATCGCCATTAAAAATTCAATATTTATTCTTATTCTTGCGTAGGGGCAAATCGCCTACAAATATTCAAAAATTAAAATCAAAATAGACACTTCTAAATAAAAAATACAATATTTTGAACGAACTGAAGCTTACATTAGAAACAACCGATCAGGTACAATTTTGGGGAGCCAACAACGAACATTACGAGCTGATGAAAGCGGCTTTTCCCAAATTGAAGATCGTAGCAAGAGGAAACGACGTCAAAGCGTTGGGGGATGAGGCTGAGCTAAAGGCCTTTGAGCAAAAGTTCGAACAACTCGTTGCCCACCTCGATCAATACAGGACACTTTCGCACAACGATGTCGAGTCGATATTGGGCGCCAAAAAAACGGTTGCCAAAACCGATGAGGCACCAAGCGTTGCCCCAGTGAGCAGTGGCGAAGTAATCGTTTATGGCAACCACGGACTGTTGGTGAAGGCACGTACAGCCAATCAGCGTAAAATGGTCGACAGCATCGGCAAAAACGATGTGCTGTTTGCCATCGGCCCTGCTGGTACCGGTAAAACCTATACAGCTGTTGCCTTAGCGGTTAGGGCGCTCAAAAATAAGGAGATCAAGCGGATTATCTTAACCCGTCC
>JBCNPG010000161.1:0-6605 GCA_039593445.1 Pedobacter sp. | reverse complement strand
ATATAGTCGGAACTTGCATATTTGTCTTCCAGTTTCATCAGCAACCAAGCGTTCTCTTCCCTCCCGTGGGTTT
Source organism: Pedobacter sp. (assembly GCA_039593445.1). Lineage (GTDB taxonomy): Bacteria > Bacteroidota > Bacteroidia > Sphingobacteriales > Sphingobacteriaceae > Pedobacter. Next base: position 6,532 of record JBCNPG010000161.1, on the reverse strand, counting down.
TAACCAGCGCATACTCGCCTTTAAGTTTTTTGCCCTTTAGCCTGAATTTAATTTTGTTGGCATGCAATTCGTGCAAAAGCTCTTTTTCTTGTTTTTTAATGTCTTTGTCTTTGAGGTCAACCGGCTCATAAGTGCCCTCATCCCAAACAATTACGGTGCCCCCGCCGTATTCGCCCTGAGGAATGATGCCTTCAAAGTTGCGATAGTCGTAAGGATGGTCTTCCACCCTCATGGCCAAGCGCTTAACCGACGGATCGGTTGAGGGGCCTTTGGGTACGGCCCAGCTCTTGAGCACTCCATCCATCTCGAGGCGAAAATCGTAGTGCAGGTGCGATGCGGCATGTTTCTGGATTACAAAACGTAATTCCTTGCCACTGCCTTTGCCACCTTCGGGTTCGGAGGTTTTAGAAAAAGAGCGCTTCTTTTTATACACTGTTAAACTCATGATTGTAAGGGGTTAAACCTCATTGGTAACAATCTGTTTTTTAAAAAGTTTAGCCAAATAGGCCTATAAAATTTATCCAAACTTTTTTGAACCGGGCCTGTTCTCTTGAATACAACCCTTAACCTATTGTTATGAAAAAGCAACAAAAACAGAAACCGCCCCAAAAACCTGACACGAAATATGATGTCCCCCTTTTTCCTAAGCAAAGGCAACAACCGCCGGGCAAGGAGCAGGACATGCAGCCATTGGCCGACCATGGAGAAGAAAGCTATAAAGGATGCGAAAAGCTGTTGGGCAAAAAAGCTATCATTACAGGTGGCGATTCTGGAATTGGCAAAGCCATTGCCATTGCTTTTGCCCGCGAAGGTGCCGATGTACTGATCAGCTACCTGAGCGACGAGGAGACTGAAGATGCGCAGGATTCAGCCAAATATGTAGAAGAAGCAGGCAGAAAAGCGATCTTGGTAAAAGGTGATATCAGGAAGGAAAGCCACTGCAAAAAAATTGTAGCCAAAGCCGTTAAAGAGTTTGGCCAAATCGATATCCTGGTGAACAATGCTGCCTTTCAAATGGCCAGGGAAAGCTTGGAATCGATTCCGACCGAAGAATGGGTAAAAACTTTCGAGACCAACATACACCCTATGTTTTACTTGAGCAAGGCGGCCGAGCCTTACATGAAAAAAGGCAGCAGCATTATCAATACCACTTCGGTAAATGCCTACAGCCCTACCCCGGTTTTGCTCCCTTATGCCGCCACCAAGGGCGCCATTCAGAACTTTACGGCCAATTTGAGCCAGATATTGCTTACCGCCGGCAAGGGAATTAGGGTAAATGCCGTTGCTCCAGGACCTATATGGACGCCTTTGATCCCTTCTACAATGCCAGATCCCGAAAAATTTGGACAGGATACCCCGATGGGCAGACCTGGCCAGCCAGTAGAAGTAGCACCGGCCTATGTGTTCCTGGCATCCGACGAAGCCAGCTATATCTCGGGAGCCACTATTCCCGTAACCGGAGGCAGGATTACCATTTAACCTAAATTTTAGTATCATGAAAGACGATAAAAAAGACAGCACCAAAAAAAAGGTGCACGATGCCAAAGGCAAAGCAAGTTTTGACCAGAACGGACAAGGCTCGGCACCCAAATATGGCCAAGCCGGTGATACGCCCAACGAATCAGGAAAAGGAATGGACAAGGTTACGACAGGAAAAACCAAGTCCTGATTCACACATCGCTTGACCAACAAGCAACTTTGGACTATTTACTATTGGCTAAAGACTGTGCAAGATGCCTTCTTCTGTGATCCAGTATTTTAACTACGACGAAAAAATGCAAAGGCTTAAAATCACTTTTGTAACAGGAACCGTATACCAATACCTCAATGTGCCCGAAAATACCTATCGCCTGTTTAAGGCTGCGGGTTCGAAAGGGCGTTATTTTAACCATTACATCAAAGACAAATTCAAGTTTAAAAAAATTAGCGAGTAACCATGCCAGAGGGACCATCTATTGTGATTTTAAGAGAACTGATAGAAAATCTGCATTTAAAAGGGCAAGCAGTACTTGATGTAGCTGGCAACACCAGTCTGGACAAAAATCGCCTGGTCGACCAAAAAGTAACAGATTTTAAAAGCTGGGGCAAGCATTTTCTGATTTGCTTCAAAGACCTTACCCTGCGAATCCATTTCATGCTTTTTGGCACTTACCGCATCGACGAAAGAAAGGAAAGCCAGCCACGCATCAGTCTTGGATTCGCGCATCACGAACTTAATTTCTACACCTGTTCGTTGCAGTTCATCGAAGGCGATATCAATAAGGTCTATGACTGGAAAGCCGATGTAATGAGCGACCAATGGGACGAAAAACTGGCCATCAAAAAGGCAAAAGAAAAGAGCGATGCGCTGGTTTGTGATCTTTTGCTAGACCAACATATTTTCGCAGGCGTTGGCAACATCATTAAAAATGAGGTGCTTTACCGCATCAAGGTACACCCGTTAAGCATGGTAGGCGCACTGCCACCGGCCAAACTGAAAGCCCTGGTTCGGGAAGCCCGTAATTACAGTTTCGATTTTCTGGAATGGAAAAAAGCTTTTGTGCTGAAAAAGCATTGGCTTGTCTATAATCAAAAAGCATGTCCAAAAGGACATACCCTGCATCGGGAAAAACATTTGGGAAAAACCAGCAGGCGAAGTTTTTATTGCCCCAAATGTCAAAAAAACTACTCTTAAAATTTTTGCTCAATCAATAAAAAGTTATGGCATCCATTAAAAAATACTCATTTTGGTACAGGAATGGCCTTACCTTGGTATTCATCACCTTATTTATCTTCACTTTGGGCGCACAGGCCCTTGCTGGCTTCAACGTACATAACCAAGATCTGAAAGAGGCCGGGCAACCAATAATTACATTAGGCACCTACCTGCGTTCGGGGCATTTTATAGCCGCTACTTTCGAGAATTTTGAAAGCGAATTCTTGCAAATGGCGCTCTATGTACTGCTTACCGTTAAATTGAGGCAATTGGGTTCGGCCGAGTCTAAATCACTGTCGGAAAAGGAGGAAGTAGACCGTCAGCCTCAAAAAAGCAAAAAAGATGCACCCTGGCCTGTAAAAAAGGGAGGCTTGATCTTGAAGCTATATCAAAACTCGCTTTCCATCTGTTTTGTGCTCCTGTTTTTGGTCTGCTGGTGCTTTCATTTTTATGGCAGTTGGCAGGAAAACAACATTGAGCAGCAAATTAAGGGATTGCCGCCACAAACCATGTTCGACTACTTATGCAATGCCAATTTTTGGTTCGAGTCGTTCCAGAATTGGCAAAGCGAATTTCTATCGGTGGCCAGCATTGTTTTCTTCACCATCTACCTGCGTCAAAAAGGTTCGCCAGAATCCAAACCAGTAGATGCACCACATGTAGAAACGGGCAAGTAAAACAGAAAATACAAACATTAAACCGAGTAAGATTGTTATCATTCCTACAATAAAGTATGCTTGATTTGATACACAGCTTGCCTGCTTTGCAGTTCCCCTAGTCCAATCCGGGCAAGCACAACATTGAAAAATAATGGGAAAAATCAGAAACCTTATAGCCGGCTTTACCGGGGCCATAGCCCTCAACATGTTGCATGAAGCCATCAGAAAACAGGGCGATGATGTACCACACATCCATCTGCTGGGCGAAGACGCCCTAAACAAGGGCTTAACAACCATTGGCCAACCCATAGCCAACGAAAACCAACTTTACCAAGCTACCTTGGCTACCGACGTAGTGAGCAATGCGCTTTACTACAGCCTTATTGGCGCAGGCAAATCCAAATACATATGGCCTAAAGCCTTGGGACTTGGCCTAAGCGCAGGCATTGGCGCCATTAAACTACCCGAAACCTTGGGCCTAAACGATGAGCCCGTAGCTCGAAACACCCAAGTCAAAGCCTTAACGGTTGGCTATTATGTTTTTGGCGCCTTAGTAACCGCACTAACCTTAAAAATGCTCAAATAACAGTCTAAAACTCGAATGAGCAACACTTTATTGCATTTGCTTCTAACTTAAAATTCCAAACGCATGAGACTTCCCATACAACGAAAACACATTAAAGTATATCCTGATCCGAAAAGAGTAATTGCGAGGTTTTTTTTTAACGGCGACGACCGTGGCCGGGATGTGATCAACAAGATACTGACCCTCACTGATGAGCAGGTATTCAACATCATCTCTCCCCTGTTGCAGGAATATTCCAAAAGACACCGCAACATTACCAAGCTTTTGCTGAGGCATTGCAAAAAACTGAAGCCCCTATTCGAAAAAATGGAGATAGACTATAAGGAGCTTGACGAACATAGGCGTTTGCTGATCGGCTCGTATTTTACGCACGAATATTCCATCGAATCAGCGGCTTTTTTCAATCCTTCTATTATCGAAGATCCAGACCAGAGCGACCTGGAAGAGGGAGAAAAGCGATTGATCATCAGTTTTAGGGCCGTAGGCGAAGGCCATATCTCTTCCATTGTTTTTAGGCGTGCCCTCATCGATCGGCATAACAACATTACGGTAATTCCGGCGGGCAATTATATTGACGAAGCCGAAGTTATCAGAAATGCGACCTACAATAAAAAACTGTTTTTAGACAAAGGGCTGATTTCCTTGATCAACAAAGATGTGTTGGAAGAATTAAATGCCAAGCTGGCCGATCAATTCGATTATGCCACGCTTAAGCAGGTTATTGCCCAGACGCAGGACAAGGAACCGGATCCGGCCAAAGACATCGAGCTGGAGAAAGTGCTGTGGCTCTCCGATTCTTATTACGAAATCATCTTTTCGATGGATACCGATATTTCTGACCGCGTCATTTTTCCCATCTCCGAGTTTGAGCGCAAAGGGATTGAGGATGCACGCTTCACCAAATTTATCGCTGAAGATGGTTCGATTACCTATTACGCCACTTATACTGCCTATGATGGGCATATCATTATCCCCAAACTCTTAAAAACAAAGGATTTTTACGACTTCACCGTTGGTCCTTTGTTTGGCGCCGGTGCGCAAAACAAAAACTTGGCGCTCTTTCCCCGCAAGATTAACGGCAAATACGCCATGCTCTCGCGCATAGACGGGATAAACAACTATATCATGTACTCCAATAAAATCAACGTGTGGGAAAACCCCATCAAGTTGCAGGAGCCCATGTACAGCTGGGAATTTGTTCAAGTGGGCAACTGTGGGTCGCCTATTGAAACCGAAGATGGCTGGCTGGTTATTACCCATGCCGTTGGCCCGATGCGCCGTTACTGCCTCAGTGCCTGCTTGCTCGACCTGGAAGACCCAACCATAGAAATCGGGCGCTTATCTGAACCGTTGCTCATTCCCAATCCCGACGAACGGGAGGGCTATGTACCCAATGTGGTTTATTCTTGTGGCGGCATTATCAACAACGGCGAACTGATTATCCCTTATGGCCTATCAGATTATTCGTCTTCTTTTGCCTCTGTCGACCTGAAAAGCCTATTGGATCGCTTAAAGGCATCGCCGGCAATCCAATAAGGCCGACTATTACCTACAGGCTTTTAAACCACCCTTAACATAAAAAGCCATTGCTTGGTTAAGCAATGGCTTTCGGCCATTTGGACCTGTTAACAATAATAGGGTTGATTGTTATTTCTTTACCTCTGCAACAGCGCTTGTTTCTTTTTGGCCAGATTGAGGTCATGATCAAATTTAAAGGCATGTGATACCACCAAGTGAGATACCAAATAAGCCAAAGTGCTCTCCGCGCCCTGATTTCGGTTTACGCCACCTGGATGCAAACCATCGGCACAGCCTTTGGTTTCCATGTCGTAAAGCGGAATTCGCAATGAATTTTCGCCCAGGAACCACATATAGCAGGTGTACATCTTTTTCAGGTAGTCGTTGTCTTTGGTTACCACATAGGCCTGGCAATACATCAGTACCATGGCCATCAGCTCTATAGCCTGTTGGTCGTATAGCGGTATGCTGTCTTTACCCTTTGCATGCCAGCCGTCGTTGCCTATTGGGTTGATTACGCTTAAGTTAAAAGTAAGGCGCTCTAGGTATTGCAACGATTCCATGGCAATCGCCTTTGCTTCTTCGTTGCCGGTAATTTCAGCTACATGCAACAAGGCCAAAGGAAATAGGGCATTATCGTAGGTCATGTGATCTTCAAACCAGTGCCAATCTTCATCTTTGGTGTTTTTATAGGCCTTGACCAGCTTTTCGGAAAGGCCGTTGAGTTCTTGCATGATGCGCTCATCGTAAGGATGAGCTTTCAGGTAATAGCTCAACCCAATAATCGAGTTGCACATTCCCCTTAAATGCACCAGATCTTTGAGATGCCCAATAGCTTTAAAAAACAGCTCGTGGCTAAACTCTACAAACGAACGATTAGGCATTGCGTAAATCAGATAGCCCAAGGCCCACAAGGTGCGACCAAAAGAATCGTCGGAACCTCGCTCATCCAAGTATTGGCGACTAAAGCTCATGAAGTTCCTGAAATCGCCATCCTCCAATTGCATATCGTGGATATAGCTCAGGTAAATAGGCATGAGCTCCAAGGCTTCGGCGCTTCCATTTTCCTGATAG
>JBCNPG010000160.1:0-6608 GCA_039593445.1 Pedobacter sp. | reverse complement strand
CCCTAGCGGTAAAAGGTTGCAAGCAACCTCAATTTTTTTTAATAATGTTGCAAAGGTAGTTTTTTGGACGGATTTTCTATTGCTAGACCGTAACGAACGCCGGTATCCCGGCACCTCTGCCTTTCCTGCCATTTCGCCATTAGCGCGGATTTAAAGAACTCTATCTCCACCCCTGGTCCTTCCAAAGGCGGATAAATCCCTCTCTTGTTTTCCATACAGCAAAGGCCTGAGCGCTATGATTTAGCAACAGCAGCCCACAAAAGCTTGTCGCAATATCCCACATCGGAACAAGCCTAACGCTTTACCTTAAACAGCCTAAAATCTTCTTTATAGGTTAGAAACAGCGAGTGGTTAAACTGCAATTGCGAATCGGAATGGTCTAAATCCAAGTGGGGTTCAAAACGGATGTCGAGGTACAAGTGAGGCACCAGTTCTTTTTGGTAGGCATAACGCAAGGCAATGATATTCCTGCCACTTTGCTTAAAGCCTTTATCGTACAGGTTATCGGAAACCGATTGGTACAGTGGCATGCCCTTAATGGTGATAAAGTTATTGCCTTTCCAGTAAGAAGCCAACAAACTACCCCATTTGGTGTCAACGCCGGCATTAAGCCATAGGCCAAACCCGCCTTGGTAGGCGCGTACTTTGGTAGGCGAGAAATCTTTGTAAACCGCAACGAAGTTGTCGGTATAAAACTCTTTCACATTGCCACCAATAGTTTTGTGCAGCTTTAAGCCAGTCGCACCATTAAATAAGGTACTGATGGGTATCTCTTTGAGCAAATCGATTTGGCCACCTTGGTGGTAAGCCAAAAATTGTGCAGGAAAACTGAGCTTCCAGCCGCCGCCCCATTGCGCCAAAGTGGTTTCGGTATTGAGGCCACCAATGATTTCTTCTTTTGCTGGCGATGCCTTGTAGATCATTTTTTGCCAGGCAATCCAGCTGTCGAGCCTGAATTTTTCACGCTCTACCAATAACTGCGTTCCATATTCGATAGGCGTTGTGATCTTGCGTTCAAAATCGTAGATCGGTTCGATGTAGCCATGCTGGATATTGCCTTCTAAACTTCCAAAAACAAGGGTGAGGTTGCGTTTGTGGTACTTCACATTAAACAAGGGCTTGGCATCATAAATACCTTCCCGTCCAAAATCCTTGCGTAAGTAAGCTCCGGCGGTAATGGCTAGGTTTGGGTTGGCAAAATAAACCAATTGCGGTTCGAGTTGCGTACCGTACAGCGTGTAGCCATCGTGAAATTTATTGGAGTATTCATAATTTCTGACGTAATTGAAGTTGTAGAAATTAAAATGGAGTTCTTTGTCTAAACTATCGGCCGGACGAATGCGGTTGAATATAGCTTCGTTGTTGAATTGGGCCTGTGCAAAACAGCCTGTGCAAATCAACAACAAAGTAAGTAGCTGTTTCTTCATGCTTTGGAAATAAATTATTTTTCGTTTTTTTCCCTAACCTTTTTGTAGAATTTGACACCCATCATAATCACCATGGCCAAACCCATAATACCTACCAGGCCATAAATCCAATCGACGGCATTTTTTAGGATGACGATAAATACAATAGCTACCATAAAGATGGTGGCCAGTTCACGCCATAAACGCAACTTCATGCTGTTCAACTTATAAATGCCGGCACGCAACTGCTTCATCATCCTTTGGCAAATAAAATGATAAACCAGCAAGCCAGCCACGAAGCCCAGCTTAACCAGCATCCAATCAAATTGCAGCAGGTAAGGATGGGTATACAGCATGAGCGAGCCCGCCAACACAGCAAGGATCATGGCTGGCGTGGCAATGATCTTCCACACCGTGGCCTCCATCTTGGTAAACTGGGCTACCAAAATGCTACGTTCGGGCTCTTCCTTGGCATTGGCTTCGGTATGGTAAATAAACAGGCTAAGGATATAGAAAAGTCCCGCCATCCAGCTGATGACGAACACCACATGTACCGCTAAAAAAAACCTGTAATAATCTTCCATATCCGTTTCGTTGTCGAATGTTTTTAGTACCTAAATTCCTTGACCACTTCAATGGCGTATTTCACATGGTCGAATGGAATATCAGGCATAATGCCGTGGCCCAAGTTAAAGATAAAACCATTTTCGCCACGCATGCGCTCAAACAGCTGTAAAATATGCTTTTTGATGACCGGCTTGTCGGCGTACAAAATATGCGGATCTAGGTTACCTTGTACCGCCATATTGGCTGGCAACGCTTTTTTGATATTCAACAGATCGGCATTCCAATCGATAGAAACCACATCTGGCTGCGCTGTAGCCATAATTGGAGCAAACACCGAACTGCCCTTGCAGAAAGAAATAACCGGAATATTGGTCCTGTTTAAGCCAGCAATGATCTGTTGGTTGTACTGGTGCGAAAACTCCTGATAGTCGTTCCACGACAAAGCCAAGGCCCAGCTGTCGAAAAGCTGCAGGGCATTTACGCCAGCCTCAATTTGCAGGTTCAAGTAATCGGTAGTTACCTTGGCAATCTTAGCCAAGAGCCTATGGGCCAACTCTGGATGGTTATGGATTAAAAGCTTGGTGGTTTTAAAGTCTTTTGACGAACCGCCTTCTACCAAATAACTCATTACGGTAAAAGGGGCACCTGCAAAGCCAATTAGCGGAATGCTGCCATTTAAACGTTGTTGAATTACCTTAATGGCATCAGCTACGTATTGCAAACGGTCAAGCACATCTGTCTCTAAACGCTCAATATCTTCGGCGGTACGTACCGGATTGGCAAATTTGGGGCCTACGCCTTGGGTAAAGCTCAAATCGCCGCCCATGGCCTCGCCGGTTACCAAAATATCAGAAAACAAGATCGCTGCGTCAATACCTAACAAATCGACCGGCAACATGGTTACGTCGGCCGCAATTTCAGGTGTTTTGCACATCTCTAAAAAGGTGTACTTGTTCTTGATTTCCCAATATTGGGGCATGAAACGTCCAGCTTGGCGCATCATCCATACGGGTGGGCGCTCTGTTGGTTTTGAAAAGGCGGCGTCTAAAAACAGGTTATTCTTCATTTGGGGTATTAGGCCAATTTATTGGCTTCTTTCTCTATAATTTTAATAATTTCTTGTGCTCTCGAAGTGGTCGCCAATTCTTTGGCCTTTTCGATATAGGCCTTGGCCCGTTCGGCGTCTTTTTTGCGCAAGGCCAAATTGGCCAGGTGGATCAATACAAAAGCCTTGTCGTTTTTACCTCCCAACGGAAATCGGCTGGCGATTTGGAAATGGTGTTCGGCCGTATCGAAATCCTCGCGCTGCAGGGCGATATTGGCGCGCATAAACTCGTAATAGCCACGACGGTTTTTGGCCAGGCGATCGGGATTGCCAACTTCATTCAGTATTGCTTCGGTTTTGTCGTAGTCGGCATTCTTAAAGTGCTTGGAAGCCAGCAATACCGAACTGTGCTTAAAGTGGGTCCACAGTACAAATAAACACAAAAAGCCGGCTATAGCAGCCAGCTGGTATTGATTGTAGTACAAACTTACGAGCGCCGAGACACCAAAAATGGCCATCAGCGCGTATCTGCTCCTGGTATTATACATTAATGCGCTACATCTGTGAATTTATAGCCAACTCCCCTGATCGAGTGGAAATACACCGGATTTTTTTGGTCGGGCTCAAAATATTTACGGAACGTGAGGATGAAATTATCGATGGTACGGGTTGATGGATAAACGTCGTAGTTCCAAACCGTTTCCAAAATCTGCTCACGAGATACCGCTTCGTTCTTGCGCTCGATAAGGAGCTTAAGCAGCATGGTTTCCTTTTTGGTCAAAGGCACTACAACCCCATCATCCTGTTTCAGTTCGAAAGAGTTGAAATAAATGGTTTTATCGCCGATTTTGTAAGAGTTCAATTCTTTCAGGTCGTCTGATTTAAGGCTGCGTTTCACCAAAATGCCCACGCGTAAAATCAGTTCTTCCAAGTTGAAAGGTTTAACCAGATAGTCATCTGCACCTTTTTTAAGACCCATTACCCTGTCTTCGCTGGTATTTTTGGCCGTCAGGAACAAGATCGGCACTTCTGTATTTTCCAAACGGATGGTTTCACAAACCTGGAAGCCGTCCATTTCCGGAAGCATCACATCCAAAATGATAAGGTTGAAACGCTCTTCCTTAAATACTTTCAGCGCGGTTTTGCCGTCTTTTACGGCATGTACTTTATAGCCTTCTAATTCGAGGTTTAATTTAATGGCATCTAACAAATGGTCTTCGTCTTCTACCAACAGTATTCTTAATTTTTGTGGCATATCAATTAAATGTTACTTCAAAAATTGCACCTTGCGGCACGTTATCTTTCACGCTGATGTCAGCGTCGTGGTTTTGTAATACTTCTTTAACAATAAACAAGCCAAGTCCGGTACCTTTCGATTTCCGGACATTTTCATCTCCCACACGGTAAAATTTATCAAAAATATGCATTTTTTCATGGTCTGGAATGCCCGGACCCTTGTCTGAAACGGTCAAAAACGGCTTTCCGTCATTTTGACAGAGCGCCACTGCAATTTCGGCACAGGGACCAGAGTATTTAACCGCATTCTCTACCAGGTTGGTTACCACCGACGAAAGCGCAAACTTATCGCCAACTACCTTAACGCCAGGCTGTATCTGGGTATTGATCATTTGCTGGTTGCCACAAGAATGTACCTGCAAACGATCAGTAATTTTATTCACAAGTTCCGAAAAATCGAATTCCTCTTTGGGAAAAGAATAGGTTCGGCTTTCTATTTTGGTGGCCAGCAACATGTTTTCTACCAAATCGTCCAAACGTTCAATGTCTTTGAGCGAATTGCGCAATAAGGTGGTGCGCTGTTCTTTGTCCAAATCTCTTTTCTTGATGGTTTCTAGCGATAGCTTGATGGCAGCCAAAGGCGATTTGAGTTCGTGCGTTACCGACAGCAGGAAATTCTGTTGCTGTTCGTGCAGTTTATCTTCTTTTTTAATAGAGGCATGAATAAAATAGGCACCCACGCACAGCAAAAACAAGAAAACCGAGCCTTCGCCCATTACCATGGCCATACGCTCTGGCTGCAGGCGGATTACGACAGTTCCCCACCAAAACATCTCCAGCAAAGCGTAGAGCAACAAAAAGTAGAATATCAAGATCGATTTTTTCATGTTGCTTTTTACGATTTTCTGAACACCAAGTCCAACGCATCAAAAATAGCTCTTTTTGCCTTCTCTAGTTCAATTTTTGTATGGGCAGCCGAAACAAATCCTACTTCGTAACCCGATGGCCCCAAATAAATGCCCCTATTGAGCAGTTCGCGGTGCATCATTTTGAATTTTTCCATGCTGGCCGGATCAATATCTTCGGCAGTTTGGATCTTTTCGGCATCGGTAAAAGCAAACCAGAAAATAGAGCCAATGGTAAATACTTTTAATTTATAGTTTCGGGCAGTTGCAAAACGTTGGATGCTTTCGGCAAACTCTTGTGCCTTGGCGTTAAGCTCCTTGTAAAATCCAGATTTCAGAAGCTCGGTCAGGGTGGCAATGCCCGCCGCCATGGCTACCGGGTTGCCGGAAAGGGTTCCGGCCTGGTATACGCCGCCATCGGGCGAAATATGGCCCATGATTTCTGCCGAAGCACCATACATGCCTACCGGCAGGCCTCCACCTATAATTTTGCCATACGTTACAATATCGGGTTTGATGCCATAATGGGCAGCAGCGCCTTCGAAGCCAAGCCTGAAACCAGTAATTACCTCGTCGAAGATCAACAAGGCTTGATTGGCGGTACAAGCTTCTCTTAAAAATTCGATATATTCTTTATCCTGGATCAATAGTCCATTATTGGCTGGAATACCCTCAATAATTACCGCAGCCACCTGATCTTTAAACTGTGCGAAAGCTTCGGTAATGGCATTTTTATCGTTAAGCGGAATCACAATGGTCTCGGCCGCGAAAGACTGTGGCACACCTGCCGAAGAAGTTTCGCCAAAAGTAACCAAGCCCGAGCCGGCCTTTACCAGTAGCGAATCGCTATGGCCATGGTAGCAACCCTCAAATTTGATGATCTTATCTCTTCCGGTATAGCCTCTTGCCAACCTAATGGCCGACATTACTGCTTCGGTGCCTGAACTAGTAAAACGTATTTTTTCTACAAATCGGTTGTTTTTGATGATCAGCTCGGCCAATTCATTTTCTAGGGCAGTGGGCGCGCCAAAGCTCATGCCGTTTTGCATCACCTCTATCACCTTTTCCCTGATCTTGGCATGGTTATGGCCCAAAATAAGTGGCCCCCAGCTGGCGCAGAAATCGATAAACTGGTTGCCATCGGCATCCCATATCATGCAGCCATCGCCTTTTTGGATAAACAACGGCGTTCCGTAAACCGATTTGAAAGCCCTTACCGGCGAGTTTACCCCACCCGGGAAGTAGGTTTTCGACTTGGCATAAAGCGCTGCAGATTTTTCGCGGCTAATGTCGGGTTTGCTGCTCGTGTTTACCGGCATTTCTGCTTCGTTGCCCGAGAAGATTTTTTTTAACGATTCTAACATCTCTTTCTAAGTTAAAAGTAAAAAGTAGAAAGTAAAAAGTTCATTTGGCATACAGAACTTTCAACTTTAAACTTTAAACTTCCTA
>JBCNPG010000016.1:0-13140 GCA_039593445.1 Pedobacter sp. | reverse complement strand
TACTGCTTTGGCATAGGCAACACCTTCATCCAAATCAAAAAACACATCAAATCCGTGTGGCGGATGCAATACATCGTCATATTTTACCTTTTTAGGGAAGTCTACCGAGGCCGAACTAGACCCCGAACCCCCTGCGGTTAGGATAAAATCTTGGGTATTCATTGGAGGCGCCAAGCCGCTCAATATCTTTACAGGAGCACCCCAAAGGCCGGGCACCAAATATATAGCGAATGCTATGGAAACGAGCGACAGCAATAACCTCGGCACACTGACATATGGCAAATCGCTATCATGCGAAAACTTGAGTTTGCCCAAGAGGTAGAAACCCATCATGGCAAAAATCACGATCCATAACACCAAAAAGATTTCCCTGTCAAACCACTCCCAATGCCAAACCAAGTCTGCCGCCGACAAGAATTTCAAGGCCAAAGCCAATTCTAAGAACCCCAAACAAACTTTTACGCTATTCAGCCAGCCTCCTGATTTCGGCATGCTGTTTAAAAAGCCTGGGAATATGGCAGATAAGGTAAACGGAAGGGCCAATGCCAAGGCAAAGCCAAACATGCCAATGGCAGGCGCCAGGATTTCGCCCTTTGAACTTGCCTGCACCAATAAGGTACCAATGATTGGGCCGGTACAAGAAAACGAAACCAGAGCTAAAGAGGCGGCCATAAAGAATATGCCTCCCAAGCCCTTGCTGTTATCGGCCTTAGCATCTATCTTATTCACGAATGAGCTAGGCAAGGTAATCTCAAATGCCCCAAAAAAGGAGATAGCAAAAACCACCAGCAATATAAAAAACAGAATATTGAATAGGCCACTGCTGCTTAGTTCATTCAGCTTGGCCGAACCAAACAAGATGGTAATTAACAAGCCAAAAGCCACATAAATAACGATAATCGAAAGGCCATAAATAATGGCCAAACCAACGCCCTTTTTCTTGCTTCCCGCCTTTTTCGTAAAATAACTCACCGTAAGCGGCACCATTGGAAAAATACATGGCATTAAGAACGCCAAAAAGCCGCCGAGCAGCCCTTCAATAAAAGTTTGCCAAAGTGTTTTGGGTTTGGTTTCTTTTTTAACCGAGGCGACCGGCGCTTTTGCCTTGCTTACCGAATCCTTTTTAACCGTATCTGCTTTGATGTTGTTCTTTATGCTGTCTTCCTTAGATCCGATCGTGGTAAACTGCAAATCGTCGGGTGCACTGTTGGCCGTGGTATCTGTTTGCGGCTTGAGCGCATAACTAAGGTTGGGGCTAACGACTAAAAAAGTTGCCAAAAGGAACAGCAACAAGCTTATTTTTTTCATTTTGATGTTGATTAAATTCTCAAAGGTTCGTGTATTTGGTGTATTTTTAAAAGGCGTGAAGTTAATGATATTTTTTTATTTGACATCTTCGGGCACTGTCATTAGCGCCTTATTTTACTTTCAATAAATACTATCAATTAACTGGGATACTAAAGCTGAGCTCGTCCGACGGCAGGCAAGACTTGTCGCTGCACACCATAAATTCTACCTTTCCCTTAACCGTGGTTTGTTTTTTGTGGAGCCTGATCCGTTGCTCAAAAACAACCTCCTTTTCAAAATAGCCTAGGCTGGCCTTTAAAAACGGATCGTATTTAACCGTTGGCTTCGGCTGTTGGGTAGCTCCAATCAGCGTATAATCACGAGTGGGTACAAAAGTAAAAAAGGTACGGGTCGGGCTCGGTTTCGGGTTAAGCGCATAAACATGCCATTTGGGCTTCAGGCTCGCCTTGAGGTAAAGCGTAGCTTGATTGGCTCCGGTTCTTTGGGCGCGGTACGACCAGCTTATTGGTTTTTCGAGCTGCGCAAAGGCGCCCGAACAGAGGCCAAAGGCCAAGGCCATTCCTAAGATCAGTTTTTTCATTGGACTTTTGGTCAAACAAAAAAAGCCCTGAAATCTTCAAGGCTTTTTGATTGGTTTAATCAGTTTATTTTACCGGTATGCTAAAAGCAACCTCTGCAGGAGGCAGACATTGTTTGTCGTTACATACCCCAAACTCCAGCTTGCCTTTCACTACGGTTTCGCCTTTGTTCAGTTTTATTTTTTGTTGGAAAATCACTTCGTTCTCAAAATAAGCCACATTCATTTTAAAGCTTTTTTCATAAGTACTGATCGGTTTCGGCTCTAAGGTTTTGCCAACCAAGGCATAGTCTTTAGAAGGACTAAAAGTGAAATTAGTTTTGGTGGGTCCGCCCGCTTTTACGGTTTGCGAATAAATGTGCCATCCTTCGTCGATGGTTGCCTTCAAGTAAACAGTGGCTTCGGTTTTACTTGTCTTTTTGGCCACATACGACCAGCTTACAGGATTTTCAAGTTGCGCAAATGCACCGGCAACACTAAAAAACAATAATGTTAATACTAAAGTTATTCTTTTCATTTGTTTATATATGGGTTAAAAATTCGATCTCTTTAAAATTATATTCTACGATTTGGCCTTCTTTTTCCAAACGCAATAGGCCCAAGTCGCTGATGCCCTTGATTGTTCCTTCAAAAACCTCGCCATTTTGGCGGTAGCTGGCCTGCTCTTCAAACCTATATAGCCTATCAACGTAGGTTTGCCTTAATTCGGTATAATGGCCTGCCCTCAGCTGCAAATATAGTTTTTCCAGTTCGGCACAAATTTCAGACAATAATACATCTAAATTCACATCTTGTTGTAAAATTTGCCACAAGGAAGTGGCTCGCGATTTCAGATCTGGCCCAAAATCCCGTTGGTTTACATTGAGGCCTATGCCAATAACGGCAGTTTTGATGGCGTTGCCCACAATAGCATTTTCAATCAGTATGCCACCTAGTTTCTGGTCGAAATGGTAAATATCATTGGGCCATTTAATGCGCATACCCGACGGTGCGTAAGTCGACAAAACCTTATTTACAGCTACGCTAACCACCATATTGAGCAAAAACTGCTGGGTTAAGGGTAAAAAGCCAGGACGAAATAAAACACTGAAAGTTAGGTTTTTGCCAGGCTCGGCATGCCAAGTGTTTTGCTGCTGCCCGCGCCCGGCATATTGATTCTCTGCCATAATTACAGTACCTTCTGCTAATGGCTCGGAATTTGACACTAGATTTTTGAGAAAATTATTGGTAGAATCAACCGCCGATAATTTGATAAGATTTTGACCAACAAATAATGTTGAAAAAGTGTTATTTTGCAAGTGTTGATGTTATATTTGTTGCTAATCAAAAGTAAAAATTTTTAATGGTAAAAAAGAAAACCGCAAATCTTTCTACATACCTCTCAGAAATAGCTATCCATGGCATCCAGGAAAAAAAGGGGAACGATATTGTGCGCTTGGATCTTAGAGAACTGAACAGTTCGGTTTCCGATTATTTTATAGTTTGCAATGCCGATTCTTCGACCCAGGTAAAAGCCATTGCCGATAGCGTTGAGGATGAAATCTATAAACAAACGCAGTTGAGCCCTTGGCGCAAAGAGGGCTTGGATAATGCCGAATGGATTATCCTCGATTATTTTGATGTCGTAGTGCACATTTTCCGAACAGAAAAACGCGATTTCTACGGTATCGAAGACTTATGGGGCGATGCCGAAACCACTTCTTACAAGAGCGCATAGCCGTTAACTTAACACCAATGTAAAGATGAAAGAAAACCAAAATACAGACAAACCAAAACAGATTAAGCGAATTCCCAATATTCCGAAGAAACCACAAAAAGGCTCCAAATTCAATATCTTTTGGGTTTATGCCGCCATCATTATCGGTCTTGTTGTTGTTAATTTCCTATTCTCTTCTAACGATGTAAAAACCATCCCTTATAAAGAATTCGAGCAAAACATGCTCCTTACAGGCGATGTGAAACAGATTGTCGGCTACAAATCGTCCGATGGGGAAACCTACACCGGCGAAATCTACCTTAAGCAAGACAGGGATAAAGATCCAAAGTATAAAAAATACCTCAACAACAACGCGCTGCAGCTTTCTAAAGGCGGGCCAATTGCCAAGTTGGTGATGACCGACTCGAAAACCATGACCGAAGCCTTGAAAGAGTCTCAAAAAAATATGGCTCCGGATGATCAGGTTCAGATTACGGCCACTTCGAAATCAAATCCTTGGGGCACGATCTTTCTCAATATCATTTTGCCGCTGCTCTTTTTTGCGGGACTTTGGATTTTTATGATGCGCCGCATGGGCGGTGGCGGAGGTGGTGGCGGTGGCCAGATCTTCAACATCGGAAAATCGAAAGCCACGCTGTTCGACAAAGAAAGCCAAGTGAACATTACCTTTAATGATGTGGCTGGCCTGGAAGAAGCCAAACAAGAGGTAATGGAGATCGTAGATTTCTTGAAAAATCCTAAAAAATACACCAATTTGGGTGGTAAAATCCCGAAAGGTGCCTTATTGGTCGGCTCGCCAGGTACAGGTAAAACCTTATTGGCCAAAGCCGTTGCAGGCGAAGCCCAAGTTCCTTTCTTCTCGCTGTCGGGTTCCGATTTCGTAGAAATGTTCGTGGGTGTGGGTGCCTCGCGTGTGCGCGATTTGTTCAAACAAGCCAAAGATAAAGCGCCGTGTATCATCTTCATCGACGAGGTGGATGCCATTGGCCGTGCCCGTGGCAAAAACAGCATGATGGGCGGCAACGACGAGCGCGAAAATACCCTGAACCAGTTACTGGTAGAAATGGATGGTTTTGGCACCGATTCAGGCATCATCATCTTGGCCGCCACCAACCGTCCTGATGTATTAGACTCGGCTTTGATGCGTCCGGGAAGGTTTGACAGGCAGATTTCTATCGACAAGCCCGATTTGGTTGGCCGCGAACAGATTTTCAGGGTCCACTTAAAACCAATTAAAACCGCACAAGAGGTGGATGCCAAAAAACTATCGGCACAAACACCTGGTTTTGCGGGTGCAGAAATAGCCAATGTGTGTAACGAAGCCGCCTTGATCGCCGCACGCCGCAACAAGGAAATGGTTGACATGCAGGATTTCCAGGATGCGATTGACCGTGTAATTGGTGGTCTGGAAAAGAAAAACAAGATCATCTCTCCTGAAGAGAAAAAGATTGTGGCCTACCACGAAGCTGGCCATGCCATTGCAGGCTGGTTCCTAGAGCATGCCAACCCGTTGGTAAAGGTTTCTATTGTTCCACGTGGAGTCGCAGCCTTAGGCTATGCGCAATACCTGCCTAAAGAGCAGTTCTTGTATACCACCGAACAGTTGATGGACGATATGTGCATGACCATGGGTGGCCGTGTAGCCGAAGACATTACTTTTGGCAAGATTTCGACCGGCGCTTTGAGCGACTTGGAGCACATTACCCGAATTGCCTATGGTATGGTGAAGATTTATGGCATGAACAAAAACGTGGGTAATATCTCTTTCTACGATCCGCACAACGAGTATAACTTCGACAAACCATATTCAGACAAAACCGCCGAAATGATCGACAACGAAGTTCGTTTGCTTTCTAACGAGGTTTATGAGCGCACCAAACAGCTATTGCTCGAAAAAAGGGATGGATTGGAAAAACTGGCCCAGAAACTCCTGGAAAAAGAGATCCTTTTCCAAGCCGATTTGGAAGAACTCTTGGGCAAACGTCCGTTCGATACCAGAACGACTTATGACGAGTTTGTAAACGGCACCGACAATCCGTTGCCAGTAGCCGAAGGCTTGGTGCAAGGCAATGTTACGCCACTCGAGCCTAGCTCAAAAACAGAAGAATAAACAGTTATTCAACAATACCTCAAAGAAGCAACCTTATAGTTTAAGGTTGCTTCTTTGTTTATAAGAAAAGTTAATTACATTTGGGATGTCTGATATGAAAGAGAATATTACGCCGAAGGAATTGATGCTGAAAAAAATTAGAAAGGCCCTGCTCGAAAAGCGGGATAACCCTTATCCTAATTTAGAAGAAAATCCTCTTTATAAACCCAATACCGAAGAACTCGAAATCCTGTTTGCCGAACAGCTTACCGCTGTGTCCGGCAACTTCGTTTTTTGCGAAAATGGGGTCGATTTTATCGAGAATATCCTCGAACTGGCCGATCGTTTCAATTGGCGCAAAATCTACTGCTGGGAACCTGAATTACAGGCTTTGCTAAAGCACTACGAGTTTCCGTTTTACGAAACCGACAAAGACTTTGAACTGGCCGAAGTAGGCATCACGCTTTGCGAAGCCCTGGTGGCCAGAAATGGCTCTGTTATGCTGAGCAACCAATACGCTGCCGGCCGACGCCTGAGCATTTTCCCGCACCACCATATTGTGATCGCCAGAACCGGTCAGCTGGTATTAGACCTTAAAGATGCCTTTAAGCTGCTCAAAGACAAATACGGCACCCAAATTCCTTCCATGATCAGCAATGTTACCGGACCAAGCCGTACGGCAGATATCGAAAAAACACTGGTACTAGGCGCACATGGCCCTAAAGAACTATTTGTGTTTTTAATTGACGATTTTTCCTGAAAAATTTTTGTTTTAAATAAATAATACTATTTTTATACTGAATACCAAACCGGTATGGAGTATAAAACAGGTAGGATGAACAGAACATATTCGGTAATAACCGGCACAGGGAGCTATATTCCAGACAACATCATCTCGGGTGATCATTTCATGGAGTCCTCTTTTTTCGATAATGGAATAAAGCTGGACAAGGAAAACACCGAAATCATTAATAAGTTTAGCGAAATTACAGAAATCGTTGAGCGCAGATATGCAGATGCGCACCTGCTCAACAGCAATATTGCTACGGTGGCCGCCCAGCGTGCCATTGATGCCGCAGGAATAGACAAAGAGTCGTTAGACCATATTATTTTTGCGCACAATTTTGGCGATGTGAAGCTGGCCTCTAATCGCATGGACATCTTGCCTGCGCTGGCCGCCAAGGTTAAACTGGAGCTTCAGATCCAAAATCCAGACTGTGTTGCCTACGATCTTATTTTTGGCTGTCCCGGCTGGGTACAGGGCGTTATACAAGCCGATTACCTGATCAGGAGCGGCGATGCCAAAAAAGTAATGGTGATCGGTTCGGAAATGCTTTCGAGGATCATCGACCCGCACGACAGGGACAGCATGATCTTTTCTGACGGCGCTGGCGCGGTTATTTTCGAGGCGAGAGACTCTGAAGAGCCCGTGGGCATTATTGCCCATAAGAGCCAAACCTTTGCCAATCATGCTTCGCTGCTGACTATGGGCTGCAGCAATAATCCCGACGAAAAGAACGGCAACACCTATCTTAAAATGAACGGGCGCAAACTCTACGAATTTGCGGTAATCAACGTGCCACAAGTGGTTAAAGCGGCGATAGACAAATCAGGAATTCCCTTACAGGCCATCAAAACGGTATTCATCCATCAAGCCAATGGCAAAATGGACAATGCCATCATGAAAAGGCTATTTAAGCTCTACGGATTAGACGAAGTGCCCGAAAAACTGGTTCCGATGACGATTTCATGGCTGGGCAACAGTTCTGTGGCCACCATTCCAACACTCATCGATCTGGTGATCAACGGAAAGGTTGAAGGCTATCAGGCCAGGGCCGGAGAATATGCCGTTTTTGCTTCGGTTGGTGCCGGAATGCACATCAATGCGGTCGTTTACCGGTTCTAAAATTAGCAACACTTGCGAGGTCTTAGACTTCGCAAGTGTTGCTTAATTTCCAAGTCGCTTTAAGCCCTGTTTGGCCTCTGCTTCGATGCTGCTTTCGTATTCGTGGTTTTTCATGGCTATCGCCGTGTTATAACTGGCCTTAGCTTTAGCGGGATTGCTTTTCTCGTAGATTTTGCCCATTTGGACAGCAGCCTTGGCCGCATAATAGTATTTTAGGTTTTTGCCCACGTTAATGGCGTTTTGATAATTGGCAAGCGCCAATTCATCCTTGCCTAAATCGTCGGTTATACGGCCTAAACGATAGTAGTATTCGGTTTTGTCTTTTGCCGAGGCATAATCGTCGGCATTGGTGCCATTTAACACCTCAATCGCCTTGTTTAAATAAGCACCATCAAATAAAAGACGGGCTTTAAGCAGGTTTTTATTCGGGGTTGGCGCATTGGCATCATTTAGGGCCTGTTTATCTCTTTCCTGATAAGTATAGCCGCCTGACTTGGCTCTGCCTACATAAGCGCTGTAGCCTGCGTCGTCGCCTTTTAACAACGCGATCCAGCCCAAATGAAGGTTGGCATCCTTGATGTAATTTACGCCTTTATTGGTCTGCAAAAACCGCTCGAAAGAAGCCGCAGCCGTATAGTCGAGCTTGTTGAGCTTCACGATGCCCATCAGGTAATCCAAATATGGAAAAGCCTGGTAATAGGCTCCGGTAGGCCTATTGTTCAATATTTCGATAGCCTCGTCGTTATGGCCGTTGCGCGCGCATACGTAAGCCTGTAGGTAGGACTTGAGCAGGCTGCTATCGGCAAT
This sequence comes from Pedobacter sp., assembly GCA_039593445.1. Taxonomy (GTDB): domain Bacteria; phylum Bacteroidota; class Bacteroidia; order Sphingobacteriales; family Sphingobacteriaceae; genus Pedobacter. Next base: position 4,736 of record JBCNPG010000016.1, on the reverse strand, counting down.
TCGCGCCGTATACTTCATGGTCTTGGCATAGGCCTGTGGGCTTTTGGCCACATCGCAAAGTACATAAGCGTAATAAAAGACGGTTTCTTCGTAAAAAGGCTCGAACGAAGATTTGGGCAGGTTCTCTGCCAGTTTATCAAGCATACCCAGCCCTTGCTGCAAGTTTCCCCTTAAGCCAAAGGTAGAAAGCGTCGATTTCAAAAACCCATCGGGCAAGGCACCAATAACGGCATTGATGAGGCCTAAGCCTTTGCCATTGAGGTGAAAGCCCGGAAATTTTTTGCTGTTATCCTGCAACAGGTTGTTGGCGCGGTTAATCTCTCGGGCCGCGGTTAAATAAGCGCCATATCGTCCTCTGATGAGTGCCCACTGCAAGTTGATTTCTGCCTGGGCATACAAATAATAGGGCGAATTTTTATCATCGTCGCTGATTTGGTCTATACGGGCGCTTTTATTGGCTTCGAGCCGATCAAATTCGGTTTTGCTCTCGGTGGTAATGAGGTAAAAATAATCTACATAATTTTCGAGCAGGGGCACAATAGAATTGTTGGGGTGTACCCTTTTCTCATTGGCAATCAACTGTCGGGCCGTAGCCAGCTTAAGCTCAAAAATATTTTGGTAGGCTTTGATGCAGTTGGCATTGAAATCGAAGTTGGCCAGGGCCAGGTTGGGAACTGCCAAACAGCAGCAAAAGAGGATATATTGGATATAATGCTTGGTACATACAGGTTTAAACATAGATGGCCGTTGTTCTTTAAGAATTTAAGTTACTGATTTTATATAACGTTAAAAAACCGCCGATGTTTTTACAGATTGGCCAAACTTAAATTTGCCTGGCCACAAGCAAAACCCGGAGCAATAAAAAAGGCCGGATTTTCATCCGGCCTTTCTCTATTTTTGTTATGCTTCTGTTTCGCTAAGCTCGTGCGTCAAGGCTTCATCAACCAAGATACGGCCGCAGTGCTCGCAAACAATAACTTTTTTGCGTTGACGGATATCCAATTGGCGCTGAGGCGGAATTTGGTTGAAACAACCTGAACAAGAATCCCTGTCGATGGTCACCACAGCCAGACCGTTAACCGCATTGTTTCTCAACCTGTGGTAAGCGGTTAGCAAACGCTCTTCGATTTGGGTTTCTGCCTTTTCTGCCTTTTTCAACAAGGACTGCTCTTCTTTTTCGGTTTCCGCAGTAATGGTTTCCAGCTCGGTTTTCTTTACATCCAAATCACCTTTTCTGGCTTCGATATTAGCCAAGGCCTGCTCATAAACTTCGGTTTTAGAAGTGATTTCGAAACCGTACTCCTTGATTTTTTTCTCGCAAACCTGGATCTCCAAGTTTTGGATCTCTACTTCTTTGGTTAAGGCGTCGTATTCTCTATTGTTTTTTACGTCTTTTAATTGTGCTTCGTATTTTTTGATCAGGCTTTGCGCTTCTTTGATCATATTTTTACGGGTTACGATTGCATCTTCAGTATCGTCTAATTCAGCTTTGATTTTTTGTATACGCGTTTCTAATCCGGCTACTTCATCCTCTAAATCAGCTACTTCCATAGGCAACTCGCCCCTAATCTGACGGATTTTATCAATCTTGGTGTGAAGATTCTGTAATTCGTATAAAGCTTTTAGCTTTTGCTCTACTGTTTGTTCCATTAAATGAAATAATTTATGGGGTTTGTGTTATGCTCCGTTAAACGGATTGCAAAGTTAGGAAATTTTTCTTGAATATTCTCTATCAACAAATTAGATGTGAATTGTTCGCTTTCGTAGTGTCCGATATCGGCAATAACCAGGTGTTGTTCGGCATCGAAAAATTCGTGGTATTTAAAATCTGCCGTGATAAAGGCATCAGCGCCAGCGGCTATGGCCTCTTTCAGCAAAAAACTGCCAGATCCGCCACACACGGCCACTTTCTTTATTTTTTTAGGCAACAACGCGGTATGCCTGATTACTTTGGCCTGCATGCGGTCTTTAACCAGGCTTAAAAAATCGTGCCCCTCCATTGCTTGTGGCAGCCAACCTACCATGCCTGCGCCTACAGTTTCGAGCCTGTTGGCTATGGGGTAAATATCGTAGGCCACTTCTTCGTAGGGGTGGCTCTCGAGCAGGGCCAGCAACACTTTGCGTTCGTCCTGTATTTTAAAAATCGTTTCGATCCTGATTTCGGCTTCGTGGTGCTGCGCGCCTCTTTCGCCCACAAAGGGGTCGCTTCCCTCGCCGGCCTTAAAAGTTCCGGTTCCAGCGCCATTAAAGCTGCATTCGCTGTAGTTGCCAATATGGCCGGCTCCGGCGGCAAACAAAGCATCACGAACTTGGCCGGCTTGTGCCTCCGGACAAAAAGTGACCAGCTTTTTAAGCAGGTTTCCTTTGGGCGACAGGATTTTTGCCTGCTCAATGCCCAATTGTTTGCAAATGCGCGCATTCACGCCATTAGCCATGTGGTCTAGGTTAGTATGGATGGCATATAGGGCAATGTTGTGCCGAATGGCCTTGAGCACCACGCGCTCTACATAGGTTTTGCCATTCAGCTTTTTAAGCCCTTTAAACACAATGGGATGGTGTGTGATGATCAGGTTGCAGTTTTGGGCAATAGCCTCGTCCACAATCTTTTCTGTACAATCGAGCGCCACCAGCGCGGCCTGTATTTCATCGTTGGGATGGCCTACAATAAGGCCCGAATTGTCGTAGTCTTCCTGGTAGTTGAGCGGGGCCAGGCTTTCGAGGTAGTTGGTAATGACGGCTAACTTCATGGTATAAAAATAACAAATCCCTGCAGGTTTTGCACCTACAAGGATTTTTATGCGGGTAGTGGTGGCTTAGTATTGTTTAAAACCACCCATTCTTACCATTTGCAAGCTTTCGAATACCATGCGTTGGTTGTGCTCGAAAGCGAGGCTTTTGTAATTAATGATGTCAACAATCGTTCCTATAAAACATAAACCTCCGGTTAACAGGTACAAAATACCCATACCAATCTGTCCTACAACAAATCTTTGTATACCTGCTACCCAGATAAATCCTAGCAAGGCCAAAAGAAGAATATCAGATGCATTTTTCCTTTTGCCTGAATAGATCATCAAAAATGTGCGCAGTTGTTGTTCGTCAAGACCGTTGGTTGCTGTTTGCAGATACGAGTATTCTTGAGGGGTGATACCCGGTAATGCCATAAATTGTGCGTCGAACATAGCTTTTCCTCCTAATATTTTAATTTAAATTCCTTTTTCAATAATTGTTTGCCGAGCTGGTAAATGCGGTAGCCGATCAAGAGCAGGGCGGGTATGCCAAACCAATGTTGGGCTAAGCTTGCATTCACATCTCCATGGAACAATGCGGTTATCGACCTTCCCAAGCCACAACCCGGACACCAGGTTATGCCTAAATTTGCCAAGGGGCAAAGGCTGAAATGGTGCTCGTGAGGATTAGCCGTTGCTAGCAGGACTAAAGCCAACACCCAAAAGACCAGTTCTACCGGAAAGCTGCGAATATACTTCATGTTTCCTTGTTTTAATAATTAGATATAAAGGTACTAGGTTTGTTACTTTTAGGCATTTTGATTTCGACCAACGCTAAAAATTACCCGACAAACTGGCAAAAGCAGGCTAAGAAACAATTCGAACCGTATAAATCTCGAGCATTTTGCTCATTAGCCAAAGCCATTGGGGCCTTATTCCCAAAAGCGCTAAGCGTTAGTCCTTACTTATTGTCATTTCCATAGAATTTAGCGGGCGGCCATTTGCAAATGCTTATCTTTGTATAGTGAACATCCGCGACCTGATCAACAGATACAAAACCGACGAGCGTGTGCAAGCTGTGGCGCAATCGCTCAACAAGGGTAAGGGCAGCAAAACCCAACTAAAGGGATTGGTGGGCTCTGCCGATGCCGTAATTGCCGTTGCTACCTATTTTTTGATGCACAAGCCCCAGCTTTTCATTATGCCCAACCGCGAAGAGGCGGCTTATTTCCTCGCCGATTTAGAAGGTATTTTAGGCATAGACGTTTTGCTTTTTCCTTCCTCTTTTCGCAAGCCTTTCGAATTTACCCAGATTGATACGGCCAATGTCTTGGCCAGGGCAGAAGTGTTAAACGAGCTGAACCATCAGTCTGAATATGGCAAGATCGTGGTTACCTACCCCGAAGCTTTGGCCGAAAAGGTTATCGACCGCTCCATCCTTGAAAAAAACACCTTGGAAATCAGTTTGGGCGCCAAGCTCAGCATCGATTTCATCAACGAATTTTTGGTCGAATATGATTTTGAAAGGGCCGATTTTGTATACGAGCCCGGCCAGTTCTCCATTCGTGGGGGCATTGTAGATATTTTCTCCTTTTCGCATGAACTGCCTTACCGCATCGAATTTTTCGGCGATGACATCGAGAGCATCCGCACCTTCGAAATCGAAAGCCAGCTCTCTGTAGGGGATGTGAAAACACTTACCATTGTACCCAATGTGCAGGCCAAATTTTTAACCGAAAGCAACATCAGCCTGCTCGATTATATTGAAAAAGACACCCAGCTTTGGTTTAAGGATGTTGATTTGACTTTAGACGTGGTGAAAAGTGGCTACAAGAAAGCCAACGAGCTCTGGAAGGCCCTTTCTATGCCCGAAAAGCAACAGAACCCCAACTGGCTTGACCCTAAGTTCTCTTTTTCTGACGAGAAGATGCTGGCCGATCTATTTCAGGATTTTTCGGTCGTCGAATTTGGCAAACAGTTCTTCTACCAAACCGATTCCGTTTTCCA
>JBCNPG010000159.1:0-6623 GCA_039593445.1 Pedobacter sp. | reverse complement strand
ATGCCGCGCTAAAAGAGTTTTGCACCGAGATAGACCGTAGTGGCGTGGTGCACGTGAACTACCAGTCGGTAGGCATGCAACAGGCCGAAATAGCGCAAACCACATCGGTTACCATTTACCGTATCGTACAAGAGTTGCTCAACAATAGCATCAAACATGCCAATGCCAAAAATGTATTGGTGCAGTTGCATCAATCGGCACAAGAAAAACTGCTAGCCGTTACGGTTGAAGATGACGGCAATGGCTTTGATGCGACTGTTTTGAACCAATCTGGCGGAATGGGCTGGCCTAACATCAAAAACCGTGTAGAGTTTTTAAAAGGGCGTGTAGATCTGCAATCGAACCCGGGCAAAGGCACTTCGGTTATGATAGAAATTAATATTTAAGAGCAAGCGATGAAAATAGGCGTTTTTGTGGTAGATGATCATTACATGGTGATCGAGGGCATTCGTTCTTTGTTGCAAAACGAAAAAACGATCGACTGGATGGGCCATGCCACCAATGCGGCATCCTGCCTAAGCTTTCTTAAACTGCACGAGCCAGACGTGATCTTAATGGACATCAACCTCCCGGATAAAAGCGGTATAGATCTATGTAAGGAAGTTAAACAGTTATACCCTGCCGTAGCCATACTGGGCCTGAGTACGTTTAACCAGCAAACGATCATCAAAAACATGATAGATAATGGCGCTTTGGGCTATGTTTTAAAAAATGCCACCAAAGAAGAATTACTGGAAGCCATCAACAGCGTGCTCAAAGGCAAGATCTATTATAGCCTGGAAGTTTTAAGCGCTTTGAGAAAGCCTGCACCCGATCAGCTTTTGATTACCCGGAGAGAAAAAGAAGTGTTGCTGTTAGTGGCCGAAGGACTGACCAACGCCGAGATTTCGGAAAAACTCTTCATCAGCGTACCCACGGTAAATACACACCGAAAAAGCTTGCTAGAAAAGTTTGATGTCAAAAACACAGCCATGCTCATTGGCAAGGCTACGAAGCTGGGATTATTGGAATAAGGACGCTCCTCCTGTTAGATTTTTGCAGTCCCGAATAGCTCTTACAATTACCCCCTTACCGCTCATCAAAATTGCCCGCTTAATGCCTTTGAGTTTTTTTTCAAAATAACATGCAGCCCTTTTCAGATTCATATCGTCTTGCCGATAGATGAAAAATACAAGTAATGCTTCAAAAAAGCTGTTTTTGACGGCTATAACCTTCTTTATCTTATTCAATGCCAGGGCTCAACATATTTTAGAAGGAGTGGTGAAAGATATTAAGCAAAATCCTGTTGCCTATTGTTCTATAGGGATCAAAAATAGCAGGGTTGCCACAATTGCTGATGAAAATGGAGCCTTTAGACTGGCCATACCCGATAGTTTGGCCAATAGCAACTTGGTTTTCAGCGCCATTGGTTTTATTGATCGGCAATTACAGCTAAAGGAACTGAAAGCTGTAGCTGTGGTTGTACTTGAAGAAAAGGTATTTAATATGGCCGAAGTGGTCATCAAGGGAACCCAGTTGAAAGAAAAAACCATCGGACAGCAATCCCGCCCGATGATTACTTTTTCTAAGATGTTCGATCAAAACATTCCAACAATAGAACAGGGAAGTATCTTTGAAATCTATGATCAAACCCTATTAAAAGGTTACAACTTCTACATCATGCCAAGCTCCAGGTTCTCTTCTATAACTCTGAAGCTCAATATGTATACGGTTAAAAACAACATGCCCGATAGCAATGTATTGCGCAAATACGTTACCTATCGCACAAGTTCTACAGGTTGGCAACACATAGATCTTGCACCTTATAAGCTCAGCTTTGAGGGAATGGATAAGATTGCCATCACCCTCCAATTGGTAGCACATGTGCCCGATAGCAGCAATAATTTTGTTTTTGGTGTTTCGGCAAAGAAAACGATACCGAAAAATTTGCTTTTCCGTTATCAGAGCCAGGGAAATTGGGAAAGCAATGCCGGCACGTTCATCGCCAACCTTGAACTTAAATACAACAAAGAAGATCGTAAAGCGGTCGCCACCCCGAAAACCGAAGCAACCGAAAGCTCAGCAATAAAGCAGCTTGCCAATTATTACCAATATAAACAGGATGCCTCAAAAAGTGGCTATGGGAAAAACAAAAGGGGCAGGTACATTGATTTGGGCGATGCCAAAATTTATACCGAAGAATATGGCAGTGGCGAGCCTCTAGTCCTATTGCATGGCAACAACGGAAGTATAGCGGACTTCTATCGCCAGATTCCGGTCTTTGCGAAACATTTCAGGGTGATTGCCATCGATACCCGCGGGCAAGGCAGAAGTACCGATCTCTCTACAGCGGCTTATAGCTACGATTTATTTGCGCAGGATCTAGATCAGGTGCTCACCATAATGAAATTGAAAAAAGTAAGTATTGTAGGCTGGAGTGATGGAGGCAATACTGCGCTGAGCTTTAATATAGCCCACCCTGAGGCCATAAATAAGATCATAACCATTGGTGCCAACCTAGAACCTTCGGGCATAAAGGATAGTTTGTTGGTGAGCTTTAAAAACGAACTTGCAGCAGAAGGTCTTTCCAAGAACAATAGATTGATCAGTCTGATGCTAACGCAGCCACACATTACCGTAGAGCAGCTGCAACAGATAACCAATCCTGTATTGGTTATGGCCGGAAGCGATGATGTGATCAAATCTGAGCATACCAAGCTCATCGCCGCGCAGCTTAGCAAAGCAAAGCTCCAAATCATTCCCAACTCAACCCATTACGTACCTTTTGAACAACCAAACCAGCTGAATAAGCTCATCCTGGAATTTTTGGACATTCGCTAAAGAAAGCAAGAATTAGCTTTGCAAAAATAGCTGTATAAAAAAAGCCACCCAAATGAATGGATGGCTTTGTGGGCCCAGCTGGGCTCGAACCAGCGACCAAAAGATTATGAGTCTTCTGGTGTATCCGCCCTATAATGGACAAAAATCTTACTTTCTGACTTACAGAAGCAATATAACCACTTTTTTTGAACCACAAAATTTTGCTCCGTAACGTATCCGTAACGGTTTTATATTTGTGGCAACATCGCAACACTTTCACTGGAATAAACAATCATCATCAGTCATGTTTTTGTTTTGGCTTCAATTTCCATAATATTTAACCCGTACTCAGTTAGAATGCGGGTTAAATATTTTTGGATTTTTTGTATTAAAAACCTTGCTGTCTTGGGCTTCCGGCACCTTTACCACTGGTAGTAATAATGAGCAGTCTATAAGATTTCCCGTCAATTTCTATCTTGGTTTTTTCGTAAGCTTCTACAATGCTTACCTTTTTTCCTTCAAAGGTAGTTTCGTTTACAATGTAAGATTGTTCTTCGGGTTTAATAATTATTCCCTCTTTTGGGGCTTGAAGTTTAATGGCCTTAAAAAGAGGTTCCAGTAATTCAAAAGGTAAATAATTACCCATGGGTTCTATTTTTTTATCGCCGAAAGCTTTAATGGTGCCAGCCAATAAGTTCCCTTTTGTTCCGGTCAGATTAATTTGTATTACATTTTTTTCTAAGCTGATGGCAAAGTCCGTTAGTACCTCATCTTCTTCGGTTGGAACATAGGTTGCCAATTCATCAGCAGTAAGTAATTTTCGGGGAATACAATATACGCCACTTCCTGAACAAAAATTAACGGCATTTCTATGTCTCCACCAATGTACAGGGCCGGTTCCATTTTTTGGCCTGCTTTGTAAGGCGCTTTCTTCGGTATCCCCGGTGTTCTTTTTGCAGCTGTATGCAATTGAAAATAATAATACTAATGCAAGTAGTTTAAATAATGTTTTCATGATTTCAAGTTTTAAGTAAAATTTAATGCATGCTTTGTTTGTATATAAACACAAGACAATAATTGTTACCCCTAATATTGAAATATGTCCTAGACAACAAGATTGAGCGTCATTTAACTATGACTTTGAGATCTTTTTAGGTAGTATAAGAGATTAAAAAAACACAGAACAGACCTTAAACTCATTTTAGTGTTTATGCCTTCTTGCTGGTCAATTCCTAGCTAGTTATTGTAACTTTTTGGTATTTTCGCCTATATGGAAAATAGTCTTTTGCAACTAGAAAGGGATATATGTGTATTTCAGTAAAAGTATCCACCACATTTCGTTCCAAACTGTCCAGCCCGATCAGGGCTTTTTCTTTTTAGTACCTTCCCATCTGGAAGAATATCAAGTCGCCTGAACACAGATCCGGAAGGCTCCCCCAAAACGCTTTTGCACCGCAAAAGCCCGGAATACGCATCCAAAGCAATCTCATATCATAGTCATAGATTTAGGTAAGCATACAGCAGAAAAGGCCTGCCGTTTTTAGGCCACAGATAGGCCAGGATTTATTTTCGGTATGGTTAATGAACGATGAGTCCAGAAGGAACCATCAGAGTCTTAAAAGACCTTAAAATCAGCCGACTGCACACTTTTAAGCGAAACGGAATGGACACTTTGGATAGACACGGATTTAAAGTTTTTTTTGTGGTGACTAAATACCTTAGCACTATTCGTAACAAATCTGCGCTGAGTTAAACAAAAAACTATGTAAACATGCCCAGAGGGGTACCTCTAGAGCATTGTTGCCGACAGTAATCGGCATCAGAAAAAAATAAAAAAACCGCCCTCAAATTTCTTTGTAAGACGGTTTTAAAGTGGGCCCAGCTGGGCTCGAACCAGCGACCAAAAGATTATGAGTCTTCTACTCTAACCAACTGAGCTATAGGCCCGGAAAAACCAATTAGGTTTTGCGAGTGCAATGTTACATATTTGCAACGAATTTTGGAAGCCCTTTTTATGGAAAATATAAAAAATATTATTTTCGATTACGGCAACGTAATCTTCGAAATCAACTTTAAACGTACCCAAAACGCACTCCTACAGCTAGGTATTCACAACACCGAACAGTTTTTCGCCCACCAGAGCCACAACAGCCTTTTCGACGATTTTGAGGTGGCCGGCATCAGTCCCGATCAGTTTCGCGACGGCATTCGCGTAGCCGCAGGCAACCCACATCTCAGCGATGCGCAGATAGACGAAGCCTGGAACAGCCTCTTGATCGGTGTTTCTGAGGGCAACCATCAGGTATTGCTCGACGTAAAGGAAAAATACCGCACCTTTTTACTGAGCAACAACAACGAAATCCATTACAACTGGATCATTGACTACCTGCGAAAAGAATTCGACATCCAGAATTACGACAACCATTTTGAAAAGGCCTATTTCTCTCAGCACATGAAACTGCGTAAGCCCAACGTCAGTATTTTTGAGCAGGTGATCAAGGAAAACAACCTCGATCCAAGCGAAACGCTGTTCATAGACGATAGCCCGCAACACATCGAAGGGGCCAAAAAAGCTGGTTTGCATACGCTTTTGATGGATGTGCATCCCGAAAAACTGCGTTCATTTTTACAGCAGCACGGAATTTTATAGCTAACACGCTACCGAAAACTGTGAACAGTTTTCGGTAGTCCCTATTTATCCGGGTCGTAATCCCAAGGCAAAAGCTGCGAAATCCGGCGATCAAACATATCATTGTACATGTATAAGCCAGTTTCAGGATAATAGCCTGTCCGCTGAACGTTAATCCCTTCATCCCCAACAAAATAAAAAATAGTTGTCAGGCCTTTATCTTTCGCCTTAAACTCTCTCGTATTCCATTTCTCCAAATTTTCTGGCGTAACCAACTTGTTATTCCGATCTAAAAACATATGATAGCTTATCATCAGCGAGTCTTTAGATTTAAAAGAAATGACATCCAACTGCCTATTAAGCGACGAATATCTTTTAATATTGGTCCTGGTCGTATCAGCAGATAGTACATCATCCTGCTTCATGATCATTTTATAATAATTAGCAGTGTCACGTATCTTAAAAAGCTTGCCAATATCATAAACCACGCTACTTTGGGTAATCGAGTTTTCTTTAAGTTTCTGCTGAATAATTTTTGATACTCTTTCCTTCTCTTTGTTTTGGACCGATTTATAAACATAAACCACATATCCATTACGGGTAAGGTCATTCGCATAAAGAGACCTCATAAAATGCATCTGCGAACCGTAATAAGCCATATGCCTCCACATTGTTACGGTAGTTTTTTTGTCCTTAGGATAGCTCATTTCTTCAAAAAATGCAGAATAGTTGCATTCCAGCACGTAAGTATTAAAGTCATACTTAAAATTATCAAAATCTAGTTTTACACGATAGGAGGTTAATCGGTTTTCGATAATCAGTGGCGATTTTGCATAAACAGTCAATTGATTGGCCAACTGATCGAAATAAAACACCAATACTTCTGGATTTTTTATGGTACATCCTGATACAAAGCTATGGCTGTTGCCCAATAAAAGCCTACTGAACAACGAACCCCATTTATCAAAATTACCGCTGTTGCTTTTTTTGGCCTTGATAACCACTTCATTTAAAGTACTGCTTTGAGGTTTTAATATAACAGCTAATTCATTAACAGGCTGGCTCTCTAAAATTATTGTGTTTTTCTTATAGCCAAGATAAGAAAACACCAACTCTATTTTTCCGTTGAAAGGTACCGAAAATGCAAACTTGCCATCTTGGTCTGTGGCTGTTCCGAGCGTGCTGTTATTTACAT
>JBCNPG010000158.1:0-6639 GCA_039593445.1 Pedobacter sp. | reverse complement strand
GCCCAGGCTTATTTAGACCCGCAGTATATTTCTTCCTACACTTCGCTTGGCGCCAGCATAGAAAACCTTTTGCTCAAGGCAGCCAGCCTAAACCTGGCCGTAAACTGGCAACTTACGCCGCAGTTGGCACCCAAGCATATCGCCTGGTTCAGTTTCAGCGGAAGCTACCAGCCTACCGATGCAGAAAAAGAATTGGCCAGCCAAATTCCATTAAGACATACCAACAGGAAAATAAGCCAGAGGCAAGAACTGGACGAAGCTACCTTGGCCCATTTGACTGCGCTGGTGCAACAAACCGAAAATGCCCAACTAAAGTGGGTTACCGATCCCGAAATGATCAAAAACCTGGGCATGATTGCCACCCATGCCGATTTGTTGCGCATGTTTATACCAGATGCCCATACCGATTTTATCCAACGTGAAATGCGTTGGAACCTGGAAGAGGTAAACGCAACCGAAGACGGCATTGGCATACATACCCTCGACTTGGGCAACAACGACCAAATTGGCATCCGACTGCTCAAAGACAGGAGAATGATCAACTTTTTGCAGCAGATCAATGGTGGCAGTGGCTTTAAACGTCTTTCGATGATGCAATTCATGGCATCCAGCGCCGTAGGTTTGATTACGATGCCTCAGGGTGAGATCAAATCCTTCATTGAAGGAGGCATGGCCGCAGAAAAACTTTGGCTGGGTGCCACGGGTTTAGACCTGCAGGTACACCCTATTAACGTACCTTTGATCTTTTTCTATAAAAACTCTGTCGAAAACAGCTTACCTTTACCTGCCGAAAGCAAGGCGCAATTGAGCCAAGCCGAACAACAGTTTAAACATATTTTTGGTTTACAGGCAAATGAACAGGCCATATTCATGTTCAGGCTTTTTAAAGCCAGCCCATCTCCAGAAAGAACTATCAGAAAAACAACAGCTAAAATATTCTCCATTGGAAGAGCATAGGCCACATATAGACAATTTATATTTCAAGGCCTTTAGGGCTGTTGACGACCGCGCAGCGTGCATGAAATTTATTGAAGGGCATACCCATGTGCTCGAAATATTCGGTATTACCCAAATTACCTCTGCAAAAATAGACTGGGTGCTCAATCCAGATGTATTTGTGATTTTGGTTACTGCCGAAGAAGGCGGAAAGGCCTTGGCCGGAGGACGCATCCACCAGGCCAACCGGAAAAATCCACTCCCCATAGAAGATGCCGTAGGCTATATGGACGAAAGGATCTACCAAATGGTAGACGAAAGAACAGATGCAGGCACCGGCGAACTTTGTGGCCTGTGGAACTCATGGGACATTGCCGGCCTCGGTATCGGCAGCATGCACCTGAGCACTGCCTGCGTAGCTTACGCCGACATGATTAAGCTCAATACCTTATTTGGCTTATGCGCACCTGCTACCTACCGCAACTCTATCCGTGGCGGTTTCAGGGTAATCAATGAGATCGGCATCAACGGGAAGTTCTACTATCCCAAAGAGGATTTAACGGCAACTTCAATCTTGATAGATGATGTGAAGAACCTGCCTCTTACGCACGAACCCGAAAGAAGCATTGCCATGAATATGCGCGCAAATGCCGTCACCAAACAAGAAATCCAATCCAAAACTGGCGAAACAATCACCCTACATTTCGATTTAACCTTATAGGCTTATGAAAAAAACGGTATACCTGTTATTGTTTTTCCTTCTATTTGTTGGCAATTTCAGGGCAAAGGCCTCTGATACCGAGAAAGGCATTTTACAAAATACTTTCAGCATAGCCTACTACAGAGACGGAAGCAACAAAGCCAGCCTGAACGAAATATTGGGCCAAAAATTCACAGCTACGGATAAGGATGTACTGAATTACGGCCTAGATACGGCCAGCTATTGGATCAGGTTTAGTCCAAAGGCCACCAGGCAGTTCGATGGCCAATTGCTGTTTATCGATCAATCTCGTTTGGCATTGGCCGAACTTTACGTAGTGCATCATAACGGCGAAAGCCAACTGATCAGGCCAAACGGCAGCTTTCCTTATGCCAACAATGGCGCTACTTTAGGCAAGATATTTCAATTGCCCCCAACATTGGCGGCAAACGACCTGCTTTTTCTCCGGCTCCGCTCCAACGAAACTTTTCTGGCTCCGGTTAGCATAATCGACGAAGGCACCCTGCTGGAAAATTTCTCGCTAAGAAGCATCATTTTCGGGCTGTACACGGGCATTATGGTGGTTATGTTTGTATATAACCTGTTTCTGTTCATCATCATCCGAGATAAAAGCTACCTCTACTATATCTTCTATATCTTTTTTACCTGGCTCACCCAAATCTCTATACAGGGCTATTTTGCTAAGTATTTTTTCCATGAAGGAAGTACGGCAAATACCTATTCGGTGGTTCTTTTTTCAAGCTTGGCACTGGTATTTACCAGTTTGTTTACCCTTTCGTTTCTCAACACCAAAGTATTCTCCAAGCTTTGGCACAGGCTCATCGTGATCTATTTCTATTTAACCTTGCTCAACCTTGTTGTATTGGGTACGTTCGGGATTTATGCGGCCTTTGTATTCATGCAGTTCCTCACCATTTCCGGAACGATATTGGCCTTGGCCGCTGCAAGCTTTGTATATTTCAAGAAACACTTCAAGCCTGCCGGCTATTACTTGGTAGCCTGGTCGGTATTGCTGGTTGGAGCCATTCTTTTTGTGATGAAAGACTATGGCGCCATTCCCTACAACAACTTTACCATTTACCTGTTGCAGATTTCTTCGGCAATCGAAGTGATGTTGCTTTCATTCGCCTTGGCAGATAAAATCAATTTCTTTAAGAAGGAAAACGAAGTAGCGCAGGCACAAGCCCTGAATGCTTCGCTCGAAAACCAGAAGCTCATCAGGGAGCAAAACATCGTATTGGAGAAAAAGGTAAAAGAAAGAACGGAAGAACTCGAAAATGCCAACGATACCTTGAATGTAACCCTTACCAATTTAAAAGATACACAATCGCAACTGGTTGATGCCGAAAAAATGGCCGCACTGGGTCAGTTAACAGCCGGCATTGCGCACGAAATCAATAATCCGATCAACTTTGTAACTTCAAACATCAAGCCCTTGGAGCTCGATATTAACGATTTGAAGGAAATAATTACCAAATACGAAAACATTGACTTCGATAAGGATGTTAAACAACAAGTAGAAGAAATTGAAGCTTTTAAAAAGCAGATCGACATCGATTTTGTGAACAATGAAATTTCGTCGCTCCTTTCGGGCATCAGCGAGGGCGCTAAACGCACGGCCGAAATCATCAGGAGCCTCCGTAATTTCAGCCGCGTTGACGAAACTGATATGAAACCTATCGATTTGAACGAGGGGCTTCAATCTACCTTGGTACTGGTAAGAAACAGTTTGCCCGACAATCTTACCGTAATTAAGGAATATGGCAATTTGCCGAAAGTAGACTGCCTGCCTGGCAAAATCAACCAAGTTTTTATGAATTTGGTAACCAATGCCATACAGGCCATTAAAACAAAAGAAGAACAGAGAGCAGAAGAATTTTTAACCATCAGAACCTGGTATGAAGATCAGCAAGTAAAGATCAGCATCAAGGACTCTGGCATCGGAATGACAGAAGAAGTAAAACACCGGATCTTTGAACCTTTCTTTACCACCAAGGATATCGGAGAAGGCACTGGACTGGGTCTTTCTATCGTGTTCAGTATCATCGAGAAACATAAAGGTCACATAGAAGTTATATCCAAACCCAATGAAGGTACAGAATTTATTATTACCTTAAATGTAAATCCATAAACAGCTGCAAAATGAAGTCTCCGAGTGTAAGAGTTTTATACATTGACGATGAAGAAAATAACTTACAGGCCTTCAAGGCAAGTTTCAGAAGGCAGTACGAGATATATACCGCCATTTCTGCAGCTGAAGGATTAAAGATACTTCAAAGCGTAGCCGTACATGTAATCATTGCCGACCAAAAAATGCCTAATACAACGGGTGTTGAGTTTTTCAAGAGCATTACCGATACCTTTCCAGATCCCGTACGCATACTGTTAACTGGTTATACCGATATTGAGGCTTTGGCCGATGCCATAAACCATGGCGATATCTACAGGTACATTACCAAGCCCTGGAACGACCTGGAGCTGCACAATTCCATTAAGAATGCTTACGATGCCTACAAAGCCAAAATCGACCTGCGCAACAAAATGGCAGAACTCGAGAAAACAAACGACGAGCTTAACCGTTTTATCTATAGCATTTCGCACGAATTGAGAGCGCCGCTGGTTTCGGTCATCGGCATTGTGAATCTGGTAAAGATGGAAGGGCTTTACAATTCGAGTGGCGAATATTGGAGCTTGATCGAAACTTGT
This sequence comes from Pedobacter sp., assembly GCA_039593445.1. GTDB lineage: Bacteria > Bacteroidota > Bacteroidia > Sphingobacteriales > Sphingobacteriaceae > Pedobacter. The sequence goes on along the minus strand of JBCNPG010000158.1, from coordinate 2,276 downwards.
TCGAACAAGCTCGATTACTATATCCAAAAAACACTGCAATACTACAAAAACAATAAAACCGTTACCGATATTAATGAGGTCGACTTTAAAAAGCTGATCAAGGAACTGATCGATGTTTACGCCTACACTGATAAAGACACGCAATTTATCGTTCAGGTAGATCAGCCCGTTGGTTTCCGTGGCGATTTGTTTAGGATAGAAGTGATATTGGGCAACCTGATTTCGAACGCGATTAAGTACCAAAGGGTGGCCGAGCTCAACAAAAAAGTGAATATTGATGTGGAAGTAACTCCCGAGGCCGCGCAAATCAACATTACCGATAACGGGATGGGTATCTTAAACGAGCACCTCGAGAAAATATTTACGCAGTTTTTTAAAGGAAAGGTACATCACGGAAGTGGCATGGGCTTGTTTATTGTCAAAGAAGCACTCAACAAGATTGATGGCCGGATTTCGGTAAATTCCGACATCAACCGTGGCACCACATTTAAAATTGTTATTCCAAATGTCAAATAAACCCAAAAGAGTAATGATGATCGATGATAATGAGATTGATTTAAAAATCAATACCAAATTGATCAATATTACCCATTTATTTGAAGACATCATTATCTGTAACTCGGCAGAAGCTGGTTTGGAATACTTGCGCAAACACTTGCAGCAAAAGGAACAATTGCCCAAATTTATCTTATTGGACATCCAAATGCCCGACATGGACGGCTTTGATTTTTTGGAAGAATTTAAGCGTTTCCCAAAATCCTTTACCGATACCTGCCCTGTGGCCATGCTCTCCTCTACCCTTGATTTTGGCGACATCCAAAAAGCCGAAGCTAACCCTTATGTGATCAAGTTGCTGAAAAAGCCGCTCTTGCCAACCGACCTAGAAAAGCTCATCTAACAAGCTACGACTTTTGATCGTTGCAAACCTTTAGCTTCTTGTGTTGTTTATATTGATGCAACCAAAAGCATTTGTTATGGAATACGACGAAAACATCGCTGGCTTAGGCAAGAACCACGACCGCGAAGCAAAACCGCATGATTTGGCCAAAAAACAAAGTGAGGCAAAACCAGCTGCAGAAAATCTTGATGATCAGCCTTATAGCGTCAATAAAAAGGAAATAGATCATTCAAACCCGGAAGACGATAAGCAAATCCATGAACAAGCCCAAAACTATGCAGCAGAGGAACATCAAAAAGCTGAAGAATGGGAAGATCATTCGGGCAGCGATGATCAAGATAAATAAGGCATTCAACCGGTAGCCAGCCATTCTTTAAACCGTTTCGCACGGTCTTTGCTTACGGTTACCTGGTTTTCGTAAGGCACAGCAAGGATGAGTTCCAACTTCCCAAAAGCGCGCGTAACGATTTTCTTGATTGCTTTCTTATTCACGATCTGCTTGCGGTTGACCTGAAAGAAATCATCACTCTCCAGCAAAGCCATGATTTCTTTCAGGGAAAGATGCAGGACATGACTTTCTCCATTTTGCATAATCAGCCAATTTACCTGATGAATCTGGTCTATAAGGGCAATTTGCGTAACCAAAATTGGGAGTTGACCTCCTTTGTGGTGCACCAATATCCTTTTTTCTTTGGCCGTTAGCGTTTTTTGTTGCAGGTAATTTCTCTTAAACATCCAGATTTGGTTATTGGAATAGATTAATAGATAAAACCCGTTAATAACTGCCAAATAAAGAACCACAATAGGCAACTCATATGCAAAATACCCCCGATCAATTATGTTCTCTCCAAAAAACCAGAAATAAATGGCGGTCATTCCAATAACCAAAACGGTCGGCAACAGCAAACCTATCGATAATTGCCAAATCATACGTTTAAAAATATGGTTGCCTAGTCTCGGATGCTTATCTAAAAAGAGGGAGAACTTGGCTATACCAAAGGCAACTCCGTAAGACAGCAACAGCGTGTATATCAAGGCTATCCAATAGTACCTGTTTTGTAGGCGATGAGCCAATGCATCTCTAGCTCTTATGGAAATAAGAAAGTGGGAAGAGTAAGGAACTAAAATAATATAAAACAATAGAGACAAATACCGTTGGCCATTAGCTTTGGTTCGCATAGGTATGTTTCTGTGAAATAGGTAATAGAAAGCTAAACATTTTTTTCTTATAAATTGACGGTTTAGGCCTAATGTAATGTTCTCTTTTTTGTCATCCATCACCGCCTCATCTATCCTTTTCACCGTCTCGTTAAAAAACTGCCTTAACATTTTGCAAATGCGCATTTTCTCATTTTAGTTTTGGGATATCGAACTCACC
>JBCNPG010000157.1:0-6661 GCA_039593445.1 Pedobacter sp. | reverse complement strand
ATTTTTTATTGATTTTAGTTTGAATTTTAGTGAATTTTTAATTTTAATTGTTATTTTTATGTAATTATTAAGAAAAAATAACACTAAACTTGAAAATTTATGGCAAAAGTTCTATTTAAACAGTGGGCTCCCTTTGCAATTTTGATTTTAATTGCAGTTTTATCTCTTTTTGTACCGTTACTTCCCAATTTTGACGAAGGAAAATATAATGCAGCTGATGTTGCATTTATTTTAGTAGCGGCAGCGCTTGTGTTTTTAATGACACCAGGGCTGGCTTTCTTTTATGGTGGCATGGTGCATCGCAAAAACGTGTTGTCAACCATGATCAAGAGTGTAGTTGCTGCGTGGATCATTACCGTGCTTTGGGTAGTTGTGGGTTTTAGCCTTGCTTTTGGCGATAGCATTGGTGGCTTGATCGGAAACCCTCAGACATTCCTGTTTTTTCAAGGGGTAAATTCTGGGCCGGCTTGGGGAACCATCCCGCTTTCGCTATTTGCGGTTTTCCAGTTGATGTTTGCCATCATTACTCCCGGTTTGGTCGTAGGCGCGGTTGCCGAGCGTATTCGCTTTACTTCATATATTTTGTTTATTGTTTTGTTTGCGCTTTTTGTGTATTCGCCATTGGCCCATTGGACTTGGTCGCCAAACGGCTTTTTGCTCAAAATGGGCGTGCTCGATTTTGCCGGAGGTACCGTAGTACATATTTCGGCAGGTATGGCTGCTTTGGCTGGAGCTTTGGTGCTGAAAAGAAGAAAATCCCACTTGGAGCATAAAGAGGTGCCACCAGCAAATATCCCTTATGTGCTGATTGGTACAGGTTTGTTGTGGTTTGGCTGGTTTGGCTTTAACGCGGGATCGGCTTTAAGTGCCAACGCTTTGGCAGTTTCGGCATTTTTAACCACCAACACAGCAGCCGGTGCGGCGGGCTTGTCTTGGATGTTCTTTGATGTGGCCAGGGGCAAGAAACCTTCGGTGTTGGGCTTTTGTATCGGCGCAGTGGTAGGCTTGGTGGCCATTACGCCAGGGGCGGGCTTTGTGAGCATTCCGTCGAGCATTTTTATCGGTGTGGCCGCCGCGGTGGTATCTAACTTGGTAGTTTCGTGGAAACAAAAAACCAGCTTGGACGATACCTTGGACGTATTTCCTTGCCATGGCGTTGGAGGTATCGTGGGAATGTTGCTCACCGGTGTTTTTGCCACCAAAACCGTAAACAGCGCTGGAGCCGATGGCTTGCTTTATGGCAATGCCGAATTTTTCTTTATCCAATTGAAAGGAGCACTCATTGTGATCATTTTCAGCTTTGTGGTGTCCTTTGTCATCTTCAAACTGGTTAACCTCATCCAACCAATCCGCGTAAGCGAAGCCGAAGAAGAAGAAGGATTGGATGCCTCTCAACATGATGAGAAATATACACAAGGCACTTTGATCGTTGCGGGCAAAGAAGTGCCAAACATCTAGGTTATCAAACCAAATATTTCGGGCTATCTACAAAATTGAACCACATTTTGATGTGGATAGCCCGCTTATTGCCTTTTAGGTCGTCAGATAATGGATTAAAATAAACCTCAAACTTGAAAATTATGAAAATTAAATCTCTACTATCTACCTTTACCGCCTTAGGATTTACTGCTACCGCCTTTGCCCAGGAATCATCGGGCTCCTCCTTACAGATTTCCGGATCAGTAGACACCTATTATAAGTACGACCTCAATAAGGCAAGCAACATTAAAACCTATTTTGCCAACGAGCAGAATTCGGTTTCGCTGGGCATGATAGACCTCGCCCTGAAAAAAACAACCGGCAGAGCCTCTTTTGTTGGCGAACTGTCTTTTGGCCCTCGCGGCCAATCGCAATCCATTCCCAATGCGGCAGGCACCTATGATGAAAAAACCAACAGCTTCCATATTCAAAATCTTTACATTAATTATGCCTTTAGCGATAAGTTTAATGTAACCGCTGGTTATATGGGTACCTTTATCGGTTACGAAGTGATTTCGCCGGCAGCTAATTTTAACTATTCTACATCTTACCTGTTTGGTTCGGGCCCATTTCAGAATGCGGGAATTAAAGCCAGCTACACTTTTTCTGATAAAGTAAGCCTGATGGCAGGCCTGTTCAACGATTGGAATGTATACCAGGACTTTAATGGCGTATCGCATATCGGTGCGCAGTTAACCCTAAGTCCGGTTTCGGGCTGGACAGCCTACCTGAACTTTCTTTCGGGGCGCTCGGCAGGAGCGGCAGGTACAGGTACTATTTTCGACCTGACTACGGCCTATCAAATTACCGATCAGTTTAAGTTGGGCCTAAATGCCGCCAATTATACGGTTTCTAACGATAATGGGGGATATGCCGGGGTAGCCTTGTATCCGCAGTATGCCTTTTCCAAAGTTGTGGCTTTGGGATTGAGGGCCGAATATTTTAATTATAAAGGCGTAGCCGGCGCTAAAGATGCTGCGGTAGCTTCATTTACGCTGTCGGGCAATATCAAGTCAGGCGGATTGACTTTTATTCCTGAGGTGCGTTTAGATAGCGATAAGGATTTTTCGCAGGGCTTTTTAAAGCGTAATGGCGTAACAGCTGCTAAAAATGCCTCGCAATTTTCTTTGGCCGCTGTTTATGCTTTTTAGTATCGACCATAACGTCGGGTTCGGGCCCGACGTTTTTTATGTTCAAGGTTTATGAAAATTATCCAATTGGCAGCTGTGCTTTTCTTCATCTGTAAAACCGCTATGGCGCAAACCGAAAGCCTAGCCATTAACGAAAACGGCAAATTCATTTACTATGAAGTGGTGAAGTTGGAAGGCGCAACCAGTGATTTGTTGATGGGTAGGCTGGATTCCTATCTCAAAAAGCAAAAGACGCTAAAGGTCAAATCAACTGCTGGCGATAGCGCAATCCTGGGCAACGGCAAATTCGTTATCAACAAAACGCTACTGGTGATGTCGCATCCTTCGGGAGAAGTGTTGTACAATTTCAATGCGGAAGTGAAGGAAGGAAAATATCGCTTTTGGCTAAGCGATTTTGGTTTTATTCCCTATCAGCGAGATCGCTATGGAAACTTTGTGGCCACTACAGCCAAGCCAACGCCCTTGGAGGATAGTCCAGGCAAGCTAAACGAGGGGCAGTGGAAAGAATATCAGGCGCAAACAGCTAAATATGCACAAGATTTTGCCGACAGGCTGAAAAAGCACATGGCCGACGAAAAGCCGGTAGAAGTTCCTGCACCATCCAAAAAAGTGGTGAGTAAGTCTTGGTAGACGGTTTGCAGTTTACAGTTGCTAGTTTGCAGTTGTCAGTTGCCAGTTTGCAGTTTACGGTTGGCAGTTCACGGTTGGCAATTGATTTGGCTTTGGGCTATTGACCATCTTCTGTAGACTACCAAACTAAACGTTAGTGCACCATTTTATCGGCGCAGGTCGAGCTGGCAAAAGCTTCGGGTTTCGCCTTAAAAATAAAGCCCATGCTCAAAATATAGCCCATAGCTTCATTTAGGGCTTTGTTTGATTTGAACATCGGGTTGGTGTTGATGTCGGCATGTACTTCTAAATCTACATCGTAAACATCGAGCAGGTCGCAAACTGAATAGGCGGTTTCGATAGATTTCTGCACCTCGAGAAGCATCCTTTCCTTGATGCCCATTTTTTGGGTGGTTTTTTCCTGGCTGATGTACATAAAGCCGCCATGGTGCTCCCTAAGCAATACAATTACGGTAGCAAAATCGGTAATGGCGCCCTTAACCTGCGAATCGGTACCGATGCATACTTTCAATTTGTAGCCGTTTCCGGTTTCTCTGATAATCGCTTGTTCAACTTCTTCTAAGATTGACGAATGGATCATTTCGCCGCTAAATTTTTTCCAGCTCATACGTTAGTGGTGTTAAAGGTTAACAACCCGTAATCAGGTTTCCTAAATTTAAGCGCTTCATGTGAAATTGCAGTTAACGCTATGTTGTTTATTTGCTAACATTTAGTTGGTTATCAACAAGATAAGATTTTTTTGTGAGATGTGGAAGTGGAAATGGTCAAGGAGGTGGCGAACTGATGCTAAAAGGAGGGAGGGCAAAAGGAGGGAAAATAAAGAGCTTTCAGGTTTCTAAAACTGGTACTTTAGCTTGTAGATTGAGGACTATTAACTAAAATAGCTACCTTTGGACCATGATTCTGCAGTCGGTACTCGATAACCTCAAAATAGATTCCCTTAACCAAATTCAGGAGCAGGCTATTGCGGCCAGCAAAGGGGCTAATGATGTGGTTATTTTGGCGCCGACCGGTTCTGGCAAAACCCTTGCCTTCTTGTTGCCGGTGCTCAGTCGGCTTAAAAAAGAGACCAAGGGCATCCAATGCCTCATTTTGGTGCCATCAAGAGAACTCGCCTTGCAAATTGAACTGGTTTTTAGGCAAATGGCTTCTGGTTTTAAAATAACCTGTTGTTATGGCGGGCACGAGGTAAGAACCGAGCTGAATAGTTTAAAAGAAGCACCTGCGGTTTTGATTGGTACGCCCGGGCGGATTGCATTTCACCTCGAAGCACAGCATTTTGACGAATCGACGATTACTACTTTGGTCCTCGACGAGTTTGATAAGGCCTTGGAATTTGGTTTCCAGGCCGACATGGGCTATATCATCGGCTCCTTACGTTCGTTAACGCAGCGCATCCTCACTTCGGCTACCAATATGGAAGAAATCCCGGATTTTACGGGCCTGCAAGATCCCATTACGCTCAATTTTTTAACCAATAGGGAAATAGTGCCTGCCTTGGTACTGAAAAAAGTATCAAGCAAAGCAGAAGATAAACTAGAAACCTTGTTCGAGCTGATCTGCAGCATTGGAAATGAAGCCATGCTGGTTTTCTGCAACCATCGCGAAACGGTCGACCGCATTAGCGAGCTGCTTATTGAAAAAGACCTGATCCACGATATCTTTCACGGAGGGATGGAACAGGATGAACGCGAACGTGCCCTGCTCAAGTTCAGGAACGGAAGCAATCTCATTTTGATTACCACAGATCTGGCCGCAAGAGGTTTGGATATTCCAGCGGTAGAACATATCATTCATTACCAATTGCCACATACCGAAGATGCTTTTATACATCGCAACGGGCGCACGGCAAGGATGAATGCCAAGGGAACTGCTTATTTGATTCTGGCTCCCGACGAACAATATCCTTTTTTGAGTGCCGATATAGAAACACTGGAATTGAAAGGGCCTTATCCAATGCCGCAAGATAGTGTTTGGCAAACGCTGTATATTAGTGCAGGCAAAAAAGACAAGGTCAACAAGGTTGATATTGTTGGCCTATTGCTCAAAAAAGGTGGCTTGCAAAAAGATGAGGTTGGCCTCATCGAAGTGAAGGACCAGGCAGCCTATGTGGCCATCAAAAGGGAGCAGATGGCAAGCGTTGTCAGGAAGCTGGCCAATGAAAAGATTAAGAACAAGAAAGTTAAAATAGAAGCGGCCTTTTAAGGTTGCCATTTAAGCTTCCAATCCTATAATTATGAGCAATAACGATATCATGAAAAAACTAAGGGTAGCCTTATCCTTAAATACCGATCAGATCATAGAAATATGTAAATTGGTTAACTTTACGGTAACCAAAAGCGAATTGGGCGATATCTTCAGGAAAGACGATCATCCTAATTTTAAGAAATGTGGCGATCAGATCTTGCGTAACTTTCTAAACGGCTTGGTTATTTATAAACGCGGTCCGAGAGAAAGCTAGCACGCACATTCCAAATCTCAAAAGCTTATTTGCCATACTGGTCTACAGCCTCTATCAAATTAGCCGCTAATAGAAAAATAGGCTGGTGGAATTGAAGGCTATTGACTTGTCGTCATAGCAGGCATTAAGGCAAGCTTTTAGCTGACCAGCTTCTCGATTTTGCCAAGCAGGATATCCATTTTAAAAGGCTTGGCCATGAAATCGTCGGGAGCGCATTCCATTTCCTGTACTTCTCTCAGGTCGTATAAGCCAGACATCATCAAGATCGGGATGTGCTTGGTGTCATCGTGTGATTTGAGTTGGCTGCAAATTACTCTTCCATCAATCTTGCCAAGTACCACATCCAGCAGAATCAGATCCGGCTCAAATTCGGCAATTCGTTCAAACACAATTTCGGCATCGTTTAAGGGCTCTACGTCATAACCGCCAATTTCTAAAATCACTGCAATCGTGTCTAGTACATCATCATCGTCGTCAACAACTAAAATTTTCTTCATAGGTCCAAATATAAAATATTGTACAGTTCCATGTTATATTATTAACAACTAAAAACTGTGCAGGTTTCCTTAAAATTCAATATACATGCTTAAATTTTAAATCTTGGCCAAAAATAAAATTTTAGCCTATAGATTCGTTTGGAATGGAAAATATATTTCAATTATTTTTGAAAGTTTGAAAATAAATACTATATTTGAGTATGGATTTTTCAGCAGCCAAAAACAAATTTCTGCAAACTTGGGGCGCATTGGGTTCGCAATGGGGCATTAATAAGACCATGGCACAGATCCATGCCCTGCTGATGATTTCGGACGAGGCCATTTCGATGGAAGATCGCCGATGATAAACACCAGCCAGTAAGCGAAAATAGCAAAGATGAAGTTGGCTACCGGTCCGGCAGCAATGATGGCGGCGCGTTGTCCAACGGTTTTATTGTTGAATG
>JBCNPG010000156.1:0-6692 GCA_039593445.1 Pedobacter sp. | reverse complement strand
AATTCCGATCAGCAATGGCAAACCCGCCTTGGGCATTTGGCAAGGCATTTACCTTTGCGAACACCGCAACCATGGGGGCAGCAGAAAAGTAATGATTACCGCTTGGGGAAATTAGGCTATTGCGCTAGTTTGCGGCTTCCACCCAATTACCATCTTCTCTGATAATTTCGATCAGCTCGTCGAGTGCCGATGGGGTGTTTACGTTCTTCTTAACCACTTCTTTGCCACGGTAAAGCGTGATCTTTCCCGGTCCGGTACCCACATAGCCGTAATCGGCATCGGCCATTTCACCAGGCCCGTTTACGATACAGCCCATAATGGCAATTTTAATGCCTTTGAGATGGTCGGTTTTCGAACGGATGTACTGCGTGGTTTCCTGTAAATCGAACAAGGTACGGCCACAGCTCGGGCAAGAAATGTATTCGGTTTTCGAAATCCGGGTACGTGTAGCCTGTAAAATGCCAAAACTTACCGAATTAATCAGTTTCAGTTCGTTTTGCGGGGCATCTACCCAAACCCCATCGCCAAAACCGTCAGTTAGCAAAGCACCCATATCACTGGCCGCATAAAGCATCAGTTGATCGGCATCCACCTGATTATAGGTTCTTTTAATGATGACCGGAACTTGGCAGTTTTGGCTCTGCAATGCCGCAAAAAACGTACGTTGTTCCTGCATGCCCATCGGTTGCACGGTTTCGAGCAAGATAACGGTTGCTGGTTGCAAAAGCGACAAATCTGTCGACGGAAGATCGGCTGCGTTGACACGCACCAAGTTTAAGGCATCGTCTTTGGTTTCGGCTTGCAGGTATTCTTCCCAACCAAATAAAGGGTGGCAATTGTATTTATCTTTTAATTGCAGCCAGGTCTGGTAGTCATATACCTGTTTCAATCCGCCAGGGAAAGCAAACGAAGGCAATTTGTTGCCCAAGTAAACCAAATCGCAGGCCAGATCAGAAATATTGTATTTGTCTAGGCCCGCACTGTAATTATAACCCAATTGGCCTAAAAAATAAGGATCTTTAAGGTTCTGTTGGGTTACATCGGCCATGACAACCGGATGAAAGTGCCCCCCTATTTGTCCAACCGGCACCGTTACGCGACGCGCATATTCGAAAGGGCTATAGGTTAAGCTTTGGGCATTGAGCGTTTCGCGATTGGCGTTGGGCATGTCCGATTTGAGGCTTTCCCTTCTCTTCTCAAACCGATCGGCCAGTGCCCTCGCTACAGGCGCTTCAAATTCGGGATCTTCGGTTAGCGAAACCCTGATCGTATCGCCCAAACCATCGGCCAGCAACGTACCAATACCCACTGCCGATTTGATACGTCCATCTTCGCCGTCGCCGGCTTCGGTAACCCCCAAATGCAGCGGATAATTCATACCTTCTTTTACCATAGTCTCAACCAGCAAGCGATAGGCTTGCACCATCACCTGCGTATTGCTGGCTTTCATCGAAATAACCAGGTTGTAGTAGTTGAGGTCTTCGCACATGCGGATAAACTCCATCGCCGATTCGACCATTCCCCTTGGAGTATCGCCGTAGTGGCTCATGATGCGGTCTGACAGGGAGCCGTGGTTGGTACCGATGCGCATAGCGGTGCCATATTCCTTACAGATTTTTACCAGTGGCGCAAACTTTTTATAGATGCGTTCCAGTTCTGCCTGGTAGGCATCGGCAGTATATTCTATATTTTCGAAACGCTTTTTGTCGGCATAATTACCCGGATTGATCCGTACCTTTTCTACGATCCGCGCCGCCGATTCGGCAGCATTGGGCGTAAAGTGGATATCGGCCACCAAAGGTACATCATAGCCCCTGGCGCGCAGCTCTTTCTTGATGTTAGCCAGGTTTTCGGCTTCCTTAATGCTGGGCGCGGTAATACGCACGTATTCGCAACCCGACTCGACCATGCGGATGGTCTGTTCTACCGTAGCCAAGGTATCCATGGTATCGGTTGTGGTCATGGATTGGATACGGATCGGGTTCAGTCCGCCCATAGGAATATTACCAATAGAAACTTCCCGGGTTAAAAAACGGGAATAGCTGGTTAAACTGTTGCAATAAACACCGGCTAATTGATCAATAGGAGCTACTTTTTGCATGCTGTACAAAGATAGGCTTTCTGTTGGATTGTTATATTGACGTATTGTTAAATTGTTGGGGTTGTGCCATGGTTATATTACAACAGCCGCTGCTTGATCACCAGGGTGTTCGCCATGGCATCGTGCAGGCATTGTTGCTTTTTATTCAGAAAGCAGTACAAATACCCCATAAACGCAGGCAATACCGAGCATATTTTATACAGGTTTCTGGCCAACGAGGTGCCGAACGAAATCCGGCTGCCCATCAGATCGGTTACTTTGATATCCATTAAGCGTTTGCCAATGGTGGCTTGTTTGGCCGAAGCTTCGGCAATACTGCTGTAAAGAAATTTGGCCACTGGAATGATGGGTACAAACAGAAGTAGGGTTCCGATGCGAAAAACCTTGTTTTCTACAAAAAGATAGGCCACAAACACGAACAGCACATACACCAAGGTGAGCATGAAATAATCGATTGCCGAGGCCATCAGGCGCTGATCGAAAGCCGCAAAATACTGTGGTGCGGTACGCTGGTAGCTAAAACCAAAAAGCTCACGAAGTTCTGCGAACTCGTGAGCTTCCTTATAGTCGTCCATACCTGGCTTTCTGATGAAAGTACCTGGCTGGATGGTCATTTGTTTTAACTGTTCCAGGCTGTAAGGCCCTTCTGGCCTGCCATTGATCACTACGGTATACTGCATTTGGCTCTCTGTAAGTTGCAAACAACAAATATACTCAATCCTTTGGCAAACCTATCAAAGCAACTAGTACCTATCTACTTCGAAGCTGCTTAAGCCACCATCAAAATTGATGAATATTTTCTTGGTAGATGATTGGTAGTTAGGCGTCTCGTAAACACCATCGCTGATTTTGGTAAAGCCCGTAAAATCTCTCGACGACAAACCGGTTTTGGTCCTGATGCGGCAACCCGAGCCTTGAGGAATGCGAACTTTTACATCGGCTACTCCGGTTTTAACGTTTACATCGGTAATCGGCAGCAAATCGCCCAATTTGATTTTCAGCTCGGCCGCGCCACCATCAAAGTTCAAGGTACGCACTTTGTATTTGCTCAGGTCAAAATCGATTGCGCCGGCTCCCATGTTCATATCCATTTGCCAAACCGGAGCCGTGTTCAAATAAACGTTTACGCTGTTGCCTCCATCGCCCAGAGACCATCTTTGGTTCCTGCTTTTGTCGTGGGTTTTAAAAATCAGCGTGTTCACACTGTCTGAAGTTGTTTTGGTTAAAGAAAAATTGCCAAACCTTCTTTTCACATCGGCGGTAAACAAGCTGTCGGTTTCTCCTTTAAGCTCGAATGAGGTACCGCCTCCGGAAATGTTCAAAATGGTTTTCTTGGCGGTATCGGCACTAATGAGCGGTTCTGAAAAATGAAGCTTGCTGTAGTCGCTGTCGCTTTCGTTATCATCGTCGATGTCGATGTCAACCCCGTTTTTCGCGTGGTTCCACCAAAAGCCATGCGTTGGCCTTTCCTGCCCCTTCACAAACAAGAAGCAGAGTGCAATGATCAAAATGCCCAACGAAATGATGCTTCCCGTTTGCGAGTTGTTGCGGTTAAAGAGAATATTTACACCCAATATGATCAAGAATATTGGCCAAAAATTCCAAACATTGCGCCAATAGAACTCGATCACATTAAAATTGTCGAGCAATAGCACACCACCAATAAACAATAGCAGCACGCCCCATATTACTTTATCAAATTTCATCTTCTTTAGGTTTTAAGTGGTTGGCAGTACTTTTGTTTTTGAACTCACTACTGCCAAAAATAGTTGATTACGCTGTGGCTCTGGCTATACTCCAGGCTGTTCAGATTCTTTTTTATCGGCTGTTGCAGCTTCATCCTGAACCGGTGGCTTGGCTTCTGCATTGCGCTGCGCCTCTTCGGTAGTTCTTTTGAAATTATCCCATTCGGTTCTCCTTTGGTTCCTGAAAATCAAGCTGATACCTACTGCCACAATTGCCAATGGCCATAATTTGTAGATTTTAAAGATGTTGAACCATTGTGGAATGACATCAAACTGCCTGAGCAGGAAGTAAAGGCCCAAAATCAAGAGGATCAAGCCTCCGATGGTACGGCCGGTATCATTGCTTTTGGCAAATTGCTTAAAATTATTCTGGTCGAAGGGACTGTTGAACTCAGGGCCTGCATTAGGCGTATTCCATTTAGTCTGCTCACCGGCATTTGATGGATTATTAAAGGCATTTGGCGAATTGAACATGGCGTTATCTTGGTTTTTTTGATAAAATTCGTTGAATTTATTGTAGCGGGCCACCGGATCGTTGTTTACCGGAACCACAATCCACATGATGATGTAAACCAATAGGCCTGTTCCAGCTAAAAATATGGTAGAAAGCACAAACAATAACCTAATAATGGTGATGTCTACCTGCATATAATCTGCCAACCCCGACGAAACGCCTGCAATAACCTTGTTATGCTCGTTTCTGTACAATCTCTTTTCCATGATGCTTTTTATTTATGGTTAAAATTCAGTGGCTTCAAAATCAGCTCGTCAACGTTGGCTCCGGCGCTCAGCTTTAAAATGCTGCAGATGGAGTTGGCAATATCGTCTGGCTGTACAAAGCTTTCTGGATTGATGGTAGTACCTTCCCAAGAGGCCGTTAGTGTAGAACCTGGCAAAACTGCCGTTACTTTAACATTGTACTGAGCTAATTCTTTCCGCAATACATGATTAAGACTAAGCATAGCTGCTTTTGTTACACTGTAGCTGCCTGCATTTTCTACGGGTTGTGTGCTGGCTACCGAGCAGATGTTAAAAATGTGTCCATGTTTTTGTGCACGCATTATCTTTCCGAAAAATTTAGACAGGTAATAGGTGCAGTTGAGGTTAAGCCCTTGTTGCAACTCGAAAGCTTCGTCGTCTTCGTCTAACAAACTGCCCGGCCAAAAAGTTCCAGCATTGTTTACCAATACATCGATGGTTCCAAAGGCTTGCGTGGCTTCTTGCGCAAATGCCATGACATCGGTTTTCAGGCTACAGTCGGCGGTGATGGCTAAAACCTGAACTCCTTTGGCTCTCAATTGTTCGCTCAATAATTCCAGGTCGCTTGTTGTTCTGGCACAAACGGCCAAATTATAGCCTTCATTGGCCAGTTGAAGGGCTATGGCTCTGCCAATTCCTTTGGTTGCCCCCGTCACAATTGCATTCATTTGCTGGGATATGTTTTTAGCACAAAAAAGAGGATTAATATTGATAAACAATAATATTTTTTAATAAATACATCAGCGCAGAACATTTTTTGTTGTTTCTTTGTATAATATTGTATTTACACTAGAGCTACATTTATTCAATGAACTTTACCAATTTTGGCAAGTATATCCTGTTGCTCAAGGCAGCGTTCAGAAGGCCTGAAAAGATGAAAATCTACCTCAAGGCCATTTTTCAGGAAATGGATTTTATTGGCAGGGGCTCTTTGGGGCTAATCAGCATCATTTCTACGTTTATCGGTGCGGTAATGACCTTGCAGATTGCCTTCCAATTGGTAAGCGATCTGATCCCAAAAACCATCATCGGGTCGGTTAACCGCGATTCGAGCATCCTGGAGCTCAGTCCAACCATCAGTGCTATTGTATTGGCCGGCAAAATCGGTTCGGCCATCTCTTCAGAGATAGGCACCATGCGTGTAACCGAGCAGATCGATGCGCTAGAGATTATGGGCATTAACGCGCCGGGCTATTTGATTTTGCCTAAAATATTGGCCGGCATTACCATGGTACCTGTTTTGGTTATCATTTCGATGTTTTTGAGCATCACTGGCGGCTATATTGGCGGCACACTTTCTGGCGCGGTTACCGCAGCCGAATACATGCAAGGCATCACCACCGATTTTAATCCCTATACCATTACCGTAGCCTTGGTTAAGGCCTTTGTTTTTGGTTTCATCATTACTTCTGTACCGGCTTATGAAGGTTTTTATGTAAAAGGCGGCGCACTTGAGGTAGCCCAGGCCAGTACCAGAGCGGTTGTAATCAGCTGTATCAGTATTTTGGCTTGTGATTATATCGTAACCCAATTATTATTATGATCGAGATCAAGGACATCCATAAATCTTTTGGCGACAACGAGGTACTCAAAGGAATTTCGGGAAAATTTCAGGAAGGGGTTACCAATCTGATCATTGGTGGTTCTGGCTCTGGAAAAACCACCCTGCTCAAATGTATGATCGGGTTGCACCAGCCAGAAAAAGGCAGCGTGTATTATGACGACCGCGAGTTTACCCAGCTTAATTTTGAAGAGCGCATCGAGATCAGAAAGGAAATCGGCATGCTGTTTCAAGGTTCGGCCCTATTCGATTCGATGACGGTTGAAGAAAACATCATGTTCCCTTTGAACATGTTTACCGACCAGCCCAGGAGCGAAAAGCTAGACCGCGTGAATTTCTGTTTGGAAAGGGTAAATCTGGAAGGCAAAAACGCACTTTATCCGGCAGAGCTATCGGGCGGGATGAAAAAACGCGTGGGCATTGCCCGTGCCATTGCCATGAACCCGAAATACCTCTTCTGCGACGAACCCAACTCGGGCCTCGATCCGAAGACTTCCATCGTAATTGATGAGCTGATCAAGGAAAT
>JBCNPG010000155.1:0-6702 GCA_039593445.1 Pedobacter sp. | reverse complement strand
CGCCAACCCCAAGTTTCGCAACAACAAATAGCCCAACAGCAGAAAAGACAGCAACTGATCCAGCAACAGCTTAATCAGCTAAGCCAAAAAAGTCAGGCACAGGCCAATGTGGCCAATAGCTTGCTCAGCGGCCTCGCTTCTATCGTAAATAGCAACCAAGCACGAAATGCGAAGCGAAACATCGCATCAGACAACGACGAAAGGGACAGGCGATTCGATGAGCTGAAAAGCCAGTTGAAAGAAGGCAACGGTCATTTGATAGCATGCAGCAGCTGCGACGGAGAAGGCTACACCGAATGTCGCGTTTGTGGCGGCGAAGGCGAGAAAAAATGTTCCAGCTGCAATGGCAAGGGAGGCGAGACCTGCCCGGTTTGCAGGGGTTCTGGCAAAGGCTCCTTCAATATGGCTTGCACCTATTGTTTTGGCAAAGGCACTAAGGATTGTTTGATTTGTGGCAATACAGGAAAGGAACTGTGTACAACCTGCAATGGGTTGGGCAAAAGATTTTGTACTTCCTGTCGGGGAACCGGACAGAAATTTGAGCGTGATTATGGACAGCCAGCTCCGGCCTACGATCCTGCTCCTGTAGCACCATCAAGCAATTACAATGCCCCTGTATCAAGGGCAGTCCCTTTTGAGATGCAGGCTTTTCAGCATGATTTTAGCCAAGATTGGCTAAAGAAAAAGTGGAACGAAGAACAGTATAACATTACCAATATTTTGTCGAGCAAAGGCAAATATACTTTGGTGATGTCTACCAATTCAGGCTATACCGCGCAACTTTACCGTACTAAAAAGACATTTCCAGCCGATACCATTAAAAAATACTGGGATCTGGGCTACCACATTACCGATTTAACCGGCGATGCCATAAATGGATGGCGCGTAGTCCTTTCGAAAAATTCTGGGCTCAACGGCCAATCCTATAAGTATGACACTTCTATACCGGCGGCCTATATTAAGGAATATTGGAACAAGGATTATTACATCACTTCAACGGCGTCCGATAAGAACGGCACATGGGCAGTGGTTATGTCAACTTCGGCTCCATTTACGGCACAATCTTACAAATATGAAACTTCTATCCCAGCAACATTTATCAAAACCTATTGGGACAAAAATTATTACATCACCAGCGCCACGGTCAATAAAGGGGTATGGTTGGTGGTAGTATCGCAAACACCATTGTATAAAAACCAGTCATACAAGGTTAGTGAAGTATTTCCAACGGATTGGGTAAAGGAATATTGGGACAAAGGCTATCGCATTACCACCATTGCCGAATCGGGCAAGTGGCTTGTAGTGATGTCGCAGTTTAATTAGGCTTAATTTTTAAAGAAATGAAAACGAAAAATTTATGGATAGCGCTGTTGGTTATGGTGGTTATATCCTGCAAAAAAGACAGCAAGGAAGAGGAACAGGCCGTAACTTCAGATCCTGTGGTTTCTTTCTACAATACCGATGCAGCCATCGCCTTGCCGGTAAAGGTTTATATCGACGATCAACTGGTGGGCAGTACCAATGCCGTTTATATGCCCCAGCATGTACCCGATTGTGGACAAATGGATGCAAACTTTAAAACCACGGCTGGTAGTCATACTTTTGCGCTGGTGGCTAACGATGGCTATTTTACGACAGGCTCTTTTAAAGCGGCAGCCAATGGTTGTTTGAAGATCGAATATCGTGGAAACAATTTTACAAGCATCAATTACGGCACTAAAAATGGCACATTGAGCATCATGTCGGGAATTTTGAATGCCAATCCGATCGATGTTTGGATTGATAACAGCTTTGTAGGCCAGTTGAGAAGCGCGGCCATTACCTACAGGTGCGGCGAAAGCAGATCGGGAGTGGTCATCAGCTTGCAACTGCCTCCTGGTGCACATACTTACAAAGCGGTAGAAAGCGGTACCAACAGAACATGGACGGGCAGTCGTACCATTACAGCCAATGCCTGTCAGCCTTTATCATTTGGCCTTTAATTTTTTGATCTAAATAAAATGAAAAATCTATTTCTCTTGATTGCGATTGTTTTAACCGTCGTGAGTTGTAAAAAATCTTCTGCTGATAAAAATGATCAGGACCCAAACAAAAGCCTTCCAAAAATACAGACATACAATAACCAGGAAATCATAGTTGGCATAGGGGCTCCAAAAACCGTGGACATTGACCTTGATAAGGATGGTACTAAAGACTTAAGGATAACAGATAATCTCATAACGAATAGCAATTACTTAAATACTGCTCAAGCTTCTATTCAGGGTTTAAATACACAGCAATATGTGAATTTTGTTAGGCTTAATCCAAAACTGAGTTTTGTAATCGCAGCTGATGTAACCAAGATATGGGACGACCAGGTAAAAGAGGTAATAGTTGGCGATAATCCGATAATGACAAATGTTAGCCAGGCATTAAATATTGCTCAGATTGACGAAAAACTGAACTTTAGTGCAAAAGAAACAACCGTTTTGTTTTACTGTAAATATTTTAAGGCTACGCCGCATCTTGAAAGGGATCAAAATAACAATGTGCTATATAACAATACCATATTAAGACCTTCTGAATTTTATAGCGGTGGTACAAGAGAGTTGTTCGCATCTCCAGACTTTGGCAAATGGAATATTGGATATATTGGTTTCAGGCTTATGGACAAGCAAGGCCAGCCGGTTTATGGCTGGATAAGCGTGAGATTATATATTGATAAATACGACAATCTAAAAACAGCAGATTACAATACAATTAGGTGGTACCAGTTGAGGACTATCATTGATGGCTGGGGCTTTTGGAATGTGGCAAATAGGCCAATAAAACCAGGTCAAATTGAATAGGTTAATTTGACCTGATTAGAGGTATTAAAGCGTTAGCAGAGCTGTTGCCTTGTCATCAACAAACCAATCTAAATGACCATTTACCGGCGCAATAAGTTGCGATGGATAAAGGTCATAGTTCTTTTCGCCTTTGCCCAATACATGGCTCAAGGCATTGGCTTTGCCTTCACCAAAGGTAAGAAAGGCTACGTTTCTGGCTTGGTTGATCAGTGGAGCTGTAAAGCTTACGCGATAAGTATCGAGTTTTTCTACAAATACGGCCGCTACTGTTTTATCGGTGTTTTTTACCAAATCGGTATGGGGGAAGATCGAGGCTGTATGCGCATCATCGCCCATGCCCAACAAAATCAGGTCGAAAATGATTTCCTGACCATCAAAATGCTCATCCAAGGCTTTTTTATAGGCTCGTGCCGCTTCGGCTGGTGCCAAAGTGGTATCTACATAAAAAATATGCGATGCAGGTGTTTGCAGGTTGTCGAAAAGGTTTTCTTTGGCCATTAATCCATTATAGTCCTTATGGTTGGGCAATACGGTCCTTTCGTCGCCAAAAAAGAAATAAACCTTGCTCCAGTCTATCCGGTCTTTGTAAGTGGTTGACAGTGCCTGATACAATGCCTTTGGCGAATTGCCACCCGTGAGCACAAAATCGAACCTGCCTTTGGCCGCAATGGCTTCATTGGCAATTTGGATGATGTAATGTGCGAGCTTTTCGGTCAGCTCGGCGGTGGTATCGTAAATATGAAGTTTCATTTCATCGAGATTTCGTCAGGGAGGGTCTGGTTTGAACGAAGCAACCGTTCTAGACTGGTTGCTTCGTTGTTAGGCTCCTCGCCATGTCGTTCAGTTATTCTTTTTCTTTGATAGGAAGGGTAAACCAGTGGAAACCATCCCTGGCAATGAGGGCTTCGGCTTCTTCAGGTCCCCAGCTGTCGGCTGGATAATTAGGAAAGTTCAGCGACGTTTTGTTTTCCCAGGTATTGATGATCGGCATTACCAGTTCCCAAGCCGCTTCTACCTGATCGCCACGCATAAACAAGGTCTGGTCGCCTTCCATGGCATCAAGCAACAAGGTTTCATAGGCTTCTGGAGTATCGGTATCATAAGTGCCTTTGTAATCAAAAACCATGTCAACGGGGTTCAGCACCATGTCAACGCCCGGTCTTTTGGCCTGTACCTGCAAGCGGATGCTCATTTCTGGCTGCAAGCTGATGATCAGGCGGTTTTGTTGCCAGATTTCTGCTACGTTAGAAGAAAAAATATGATGTGGCACATCCTTAAACTGGATGGTAATTAACGAAGAAGTCTGGTTAAGGCGTTTTCCGGTTCTGAGGTAAAAAGGCACGCCCTGCCAACGCCAGTTGTCGATGTGAAATTTAACGGCTGCAAAAGTTTCGGTATTCGAATGTGGATCAACAGCATTTTCATGGCGATAGCTCGGCACTTCCTTGCCAGCCACCCAGCCCTTGCCGTATTGGCCACGTACAGAGTTGTAGCTTACTTCTTCTGGCCTAAACGGACGCATCGCTTTCAATACTTCCACTTTTCTATCCCTGATCTCATCGGCATCAAAAGAAATAGGGGCTTCCATGCCCACCAAACACAACAATTGCAACAAGTGGTTTTGGATCATATCCCTCAGCGCACCAGAGCCCTCGTAATAACCCCCACGGTCGCCCACGCCCAATTGCTCGGTTACCGAAATCTGTACGTGATCGATGTAGTTCCTGTTCCATAGCGGTTCGAAAAGCGAGTTGGCAAAGCGGAAAGCCATCATGTTCTGTACCGTTTCCTTGCCCAGGTAATGGTCTATGCGGTAAATCTGCTTTTCGGTAAAAATACCGTCGAGAAGAAGGTTAAGCTCTTTGGCGCTTTCCAAATCGTGTCCAAATGGCTTTTCTACCACAATGCGGCTATTGCTTTCGTCGCCGGTTAGTTTGTACTTTTTAAGGCATTCGGCAATGAGCGGAAAGAAATTTGGGGCCACAGCCAAATAATAGATCACCTGGGTATCTTCGCCAAATTCGGCCTTATATTTTTCGATGTTCTCCTTGAGGTCTTCGAAGGTTTTTTGCGAGGTGATGTCGATTGGGCAATAGTGGATATTGACACCAAATTTATCCCATTTATCGGCTTTTACCTTGCCGTTTCTCGAAAACTCGTTAATGCTGTCGAGTAGTTCCTGCTGATATTTCTCATCAGTAAATTCAGTTCTTCCGGTTCCAATGATGGAGAACTTTTCGGGCATGTACCCCTCGGTGTACAAATTGTACAGGGCAGGAGCCAGCTTGCGTTTGTTTAAGTCGCCAGTACCACCAAAAATGATAAATATGGTTGGTTTTAGATTACTTGCTTTTTTCATTGTTTTTGAATTGGGATGAAGCCTTCCAACTGGATCAGCAGTCATAGCTTCATCGATATATTGTGCTTTCGCTGTCGTCTGTTAGTCGTTTTTCTGGTTCCAATCGGCATGGAAAATGCCTTCGCTGTCAATTCGCTCAAAAGTATGGGCACCAAAGAAATCGCGTTGGGCCTGTGTAAGGTTAGAAGGCATACGGCCTGTTTTCAACGTATCGAAATAGGTAAGTGCCGAAGCAAATGCCGGAATGCCAATACCTGCTTCAACTGCGGCGCTCACTACGGTTCTTGTACCTTTCAAACTCTGTTTGATTTTAGCTTGAATGGCTGGATCGGCATATAAATGCGTCAATTCGGGGTTTTGATGATAGGCTTGGTAAATGTCTTCCAAAAACTCGGCCCGGATGATACAGCCACCTCTCCAGATCTTGGCAATCTCGGCCAGGTTTAGCTCATATTTATATTCGATTGAAGCCTGGGCAAGCAGGTGCATGCCCTGTGCATAGGCGGCCACCATGGCAAAATAGAAGGCCTCTTCCAAGTGCGCAATGAAATCGCCTTCGGTTTTGATTGGACTAGATGGGCCAAAAGCCTCGCCAAGCGCTACGCGAAGCGATTTAAGTTTAGACAGGTTTCTGGTCGAAACAGCGGCATCGATGGTAGGAATAGGTACCTCAATGTCCATAGCCACTTGCGAAGTCCATTTGCCGGTTCCCTTCGATTTGGCTTCGTCTTTGATTTCATCGACCAATAAATTGCCGGTTTTCACGTCTTTGAACAAGAATACATCTTTGGTAATTTCCATCAAGAACGATTGCAAACGGCCTTTGTTCCAGTCGTCGAATACCTTTTGTATCTGCTGGTTATCGTAATTCAATCCATTTTTCAGGATTTCATAGGTCTCTGCCAACAATTCCATAATGGCATATTCGATACCGTTATGGGTCATTTTAACAAAGTGTCCGGAAGCGCCCGGGCCGATATAGGTTACGCAGGGATCGCCATTTACCTTGGCCGAAACGGCTTCGAGCATATCCTTAACTACGGCATAGGCCTTTTTATCACCGCCTGGCATCAAGCTTGGACCGAATCTGGCTCCTTCTTCGCCTCCAGAAATTCCCATGCCAAAAAAGTGCAGGCCTTTGTCTTTCAGCTCCAGCGACCTTCTGCTGGTATCGGTAAAATGCGAATTGCCACTGTCAATAATGATGTCGCCTTTGTCTAAAAGCGGTTCCAATTCCAAAATCACACTGTCTACAATCGGGCCGGCAGGCACTAAAAGGATAACCGTACGCGGGGTTTGCAAGCTCTGCACAAATTCCTTGATGTCTGAAAACCCCTTGAGGTTATGGGCTTTGCCATCTTCTTCAAAGATCTGGATCATCTTTTCGCTTTTATCGTATCCGGTTACCGCAAAGCCATTGTCGGCCATATTCAAGAGCAAATTACGTCCCATGGTGCCTAAGCCAACCATGCCGAAAGCGTAGGGTGCTGTTTTGTCGTTATTCATGTGTGGATT
>JBCNPG010000154.1:0-6715 GCA_039593445.1 Pedobacter sp. | reverse complement strand
ACACTGATGGTAAAACCGGTATCGGCGATTTGCCAGGCCGCAGGTTTGCCTACCTTACTTTGGTGGCCGATAATGCCAATGGCTACCAGTTTGGCAAAAACTTCTCGAATACCGGCGGCATCAACGTAACCGATTATGGCATTGATGTAAGCTGGGCCGAATCGAGGAAACAGGATTTGGGGATGGAGATCAGAACCTTGAAGGATAACCTTTACCTCATCGTCGATTTATTTAAGGAGTACAGAACCGGTATTTTCTTCCAGCGCCAATCTATCCCAGGCTATGTGGGCTTAACCAACCAGCCTTACGGCAACTTGGGTATTGTTGATAACAGGGGTATCGATGCTACTTTAGAGTACAACACCAAATTAGGACAGGTTGATTTGGGCTTCCGCGCCACATTTACCTACAACAAAGATAAAATCGTAGAAGATGATCGTCCGGTACAGCCTTACCCATGGATGAACCGCATTGGCGATAATGTATTGTCGAGATATGGCTACGTTGCCGAAAAGCTGTTCGATTCGCAAGACGAGATCAATGCCAGTGCCACCCCAGGTTCAAAGGCTTCTGTAAAGCCAGGCGATATCAAGTATAAGGATTTGAATGGCGATGGTTTGATCAACGATTACGACAAAACCAGAATTGGCCGTGGCGACGTACCTAATAAGGTATATGGCTTTGGCGTAAATATTTCTTACAAGGGTTTTGCCTTGAGCACCTTCTTCCAAGGCGTACACGGTGCCGATATCATGTTGGGCGGTTCGGGTATCTTTCCGTTTAACGGCGGTGGCGGCCTAAGTAATGCCTATACCATTGCTACCGATCGCTGGACACCAGAGAACCCGCGTCAGGATGCCTTCTATCCACGTTTGGCCTATGGCGAAGCCGATAATACCAACAATACCCAAGAAAGCTCTTGGTGGGTAAAAGACGTGAATTTCCTGCGTTTAAAAACCGCGCAGCTGAGCTATAACCTGCCAAAATCGTGGGCTGATAAAATCCATGTAAAAAATGCAGCGATCTATTTGATCGGTACCAACTTGGCTACCTTCAGCAGCTGGAAATTGTGGGACCCGGAGTTGAACACCAACGTCAATGGAAGAGCCAATGGAGCCAGGTATCCAACAACAGCAACCTTGTCTCTGGGTATTAACCTTAAATTTTAATTCTTACGCACATGAAAAAGTATATATATCTTTCGCTTGTACTGGCTTTAACGCTGGCTACATCATGTAAAAAAGGTTTCTTAGACCAAGTGCCTAACGATAGGCTTACGCTCGACGAAACTTTTAAAACCCGTGCTACCGCCGAGAAATTCCTGAACAACGTGTACAGCCAAATCCCTGATGAGTTTGGACAGCGTAATCCCAACACCGGGCGTAATGCCGGAATATGGACAGGAGCTTCAGACGAAGCGGAATGGGTTTGGGGCTTTAACCTTTGTAACAACGTGAACATCGGCAGCTGGGATTCGAACAGCAGCTTCGTCAACGATTACTGGAACAACTTTTACAGGGGTATCCGCTCAGCTACCTTCTTCATGGCCAATATCGATAAGGTAACTCAGGACATTACGCCACAATTAGTTACCCAATATAAAAACGAAGCCAGGGCTTTAAGGGCCATGTATTACTTCTATTTGGTGCGCATGTACGGCCCGGTAGTGCTTATCGGCGAAAACGTGATCGAGCCGGATGCACCAACCGAAAGCATCAGGTTGCCACGCAGCAGCATGGACGAGTGCATCAATTATATTGTTTCGGAATTGGAAGCCGCCGCAGCGAATTTGCCAACCAATCCGGCAAACGACAATAATTATGGCCGCATTACCAAAGGCATGGCCTTAAGCTACAAATTGC
This sequence comes from Pedobacter sp., assembly GCA_039593445.1. Classification (GTDB taxonomy): domain Bacteria; phylum Bacteroidota; class Bacteroidia; order Sphingobacteriales; family Sphingobacteriaceae; genus Pedobacter. Next base: position 4,853 of record JBCNPG010000154.1, on the reverse strand, counting down.
AGGCACTGTTATTGGCAGCCAGTCCGCTATACAATGGCAATACCGATTTGGCCAGCTTAAAAAACAAGGATGGCAAGCAGTTGATCAGTCAGACCTTTGATGCAGGCAAATGGAAAAAAGCATCAGATGCCTACAAGGCCTATATTAATCAATTTGTTCCGGGCACCTACAGCTTGTATAGAAAAAACAACTCGTTGGGCGTTTTCGATCCGTATTTATCTTGCAGGGATATTTTCCTAGACCGTTTCAACAACGAGATCATCATGATGAGGGTCGAGTCCTCTATCGAAGCCCGCCAATATGAAATGACTCCATACCACAACGGCTATAACTCAGAAGTAAGAGGTTCGGCAGGCTTGGGCGCTACCCAAAATCAGGTTGATGCCTTCTTTATGGCCAACGGACGTAGTATCGACGATCCGCTAGGAGGCTATGTGCAAACTGGAACCACCATGTACCAAGCGCCTGGCAGTCCCATTGCCACCGATACCTATAACCAATGGGTAAACCGTGAACCACGCTTTTATGTCAACATCACCTATCACAACAGCGTATGGCTGAACACCAATTTTGGCAACGTAGTGACTCAGTTTAACAACAATGGCAATTCGGGCAAAGCTACCGGAGGCAACGATTATAGCGTTACCGGTTATGCAGTAAGAAAGGCCATGGGTTTGGGCAACTGGCGAGAAAGCAACCGTCCGGTAATCTTGTATCGCGTAGGCAATTTGTTCTTGGATTATGTAGAAGCACTTAACGAATCTACTCCCGGCGATCCGGATATTCTGATCTATTTGAACCAAATCAGGAACAGGGCCGGTATTCCCGAGTATGGCAGCGGTGCGGGACAAATTCCTGCGCCAGTTGGCCAAGCGGCTATGCGCGATGCCATCAGGAAAGAGCGCAGGTCAGAATTGGCCTTCGAAAACGTGAGGTATTTCGACACCAGAAGATGGAAAATCGCAGAAACAACCGATAACGGACCGATGTACGGCTTGAATATCACCAAAAACCTGCCCGACTTCTTCCAAAAAACCGTTTTCGAAACCAGGACTTTCACCAAAAGGCATTACCTGTTTCCTATTCCGGCAAAGGATGTGAATGCAGATAACCTCATGGTGCAAAACCCAGGCTGGTAACTATTATCCCCAATCAATTAATAATAATCAGGTAGTGCAGGTCACCGCACTACCTTGATTTTCCAGCTATCATTTCTAAAAACACACACAAATGAAGAAACTAGCGACCATCTTTTCCGTGATGCTGTTGATCTCAGCCAACGGATTTGCACAAAACAAATCGAAACAGAAAACCTCTTTTCAGGTGGCGGCGCCTTGGAGTGCCAATTATGATGTACGCGCTGATATTGCCATGGTTTACGGCATTAACGATGCTGGCGGCAATTTTGAAGAAAGGGTAAAAAGCTATCGCGATAAAGGCTACGAAGTACAGTTCATGACCGGCATTGCCTGGGGCGAATACAAGGACTATTTTTTAGGCGAGTGGGACGGCAAGAACCACTTGGACGAAGGGCAGGTGATGCGCAATGGCGAAACCATCTGGCATGGCAAAAATGTGCCTTATATTGTTCCTTCGGCCAATTTTCTGGCCTACATGAAAACCCATGTTAAACGCGCTATTGATGCCGGTGTAAGTGCCATTTACCTCGAAGAACCCGAGTTTTGGGCGCGTGCGGGCTATGGCGATGCCTTTAAAAAAGAATGGCAAAACTATTACGGTTCGCCATGGATGGCCCAGCACGAATCGCCAGAAGCCACTTATCTTTCTTCCAAGCTCAAGTACCAGTTGTATTTCAATGCCCTCAAAGAAGTTTTTGCCTACGTAAAAAGCTACAGCGAAAGCATTGGCAAGAGGGTAAAATGTTATGTGCCTACGCATTCGCTCATCAATTATTCTTCATGGCAAATCGTGAGTCCAGAAGCTAGTCTGGCCAATTTGGAAGGTATGGACGGCTACATCGCACAGGTGTGGACAGGCACCTCGCGCGAACCTGTTTACTATAATGGCAAAGCCAAGGAAAGGGTATTCGAAAATGCGTTTTTGGAATATGGTTCGATGGTATCGATGACTGCCCCAACCGGGAGAAAAATATTTTTCCTGACCGATCCGATAGAAGATCGCGCCCGGAGCTGGAACGATTACAAAGTGAACTATGAAGCCACTTTTACCGCTAAGCTCCTTTATCCAATGGTCGATAATTACGAAGTAATGCCTTGGCCCAACCGCATCTACAACGGCAAATTCAATGTAGAGGGCCAAAAAGAAAAGCAACCGATTTCTAAGGCCTATGCCACCCAAATGCAGGTAATGGTCAATTCGCTGAACCAAATGCCTTTGTCAAGCAATAAGCTGAACGGCAGCCATGGCATTGGCGTATTGCTGGCCAATTCCATGATGTTTCAACGTTTTCCAACCCATGCGGGTTATGACGATCCGTATTTATCGAATTTTTATGGCATGGCTATCCCGTTGCTCAAAAAAGGCATTCCGGTGGAGACGGTCCACATGGAAAACCTGGCCAATAAAAATACCTTGAAAGACATCAAAGTGCTCATCATGAGCTATGCCAACATGAAGCCCTTGTCGGCCAGTTACCACGAAGAACTGACCAAATGGGTCAAAAACGGCGGCGTATTGCTCTACTACGGACGTGATAACGATCCTTTTCAAAATATCAAGGAATGGTGGAATACCAATGGCAACAACTTTAGTGCACCTTCGCAACACCTGTTCAAGCTGTTTGGCTTGGGGCCGAATGATACGCACACCGAATACGGCGTAGGCAAAGGCAAGGTGTTCATCATCCGCAAAGACCCTAAGGAACTGGTTATGCAGGCCAATGGCGATGCCGATTTTTTGGCCAATGTTAAAAAAGCCTACGAAAAAGATGCCCGTGCGGTAGAACTTATTTTCAAAAACAATTTCGTGCTCGATCGTGGACCATTCAAAATGGTGGCTGTTTTAAATGAAACTACCAACGACGAACCTTTAACGCTAAGCGGAACTTTCATCGACCTATTCGACCCTACGTTACCTATTTTGCATCAAAAAACCGTGGCACCCAACACCCAGGCTTACCTGTATGACGTAAACAAAGCTGCGGCCAAAAACAGGCCGCAAGTACTGGCAGCCGCCGGCCGTTTAGACGATGCTGCTGTCAAAATCACCAAAAACAGTTATTCCTTTATCATCAAAAGTCCGTCGAACACCGTAAACGCCATGCGCATTTTGTTGCCTAAAAAGCCAATCGCCACCGTCGCCAGGTTAAACGGCAAAGACCTGACCCTGTTTAAAAATGATTGGGATGAAACTTCTAAAACACTCCTGTTGAGCTTCGACAATTACAGTGAAGGCGTAAAAGTCGACATTAACTGGTAAAACACAACACACACATGAAACTGAAACTATTAGGCTTTTTAATTTGCTGTGCCCTGACCCGTGTCATGGCGCAAGAAGGAGATTTGGTCCGCTATGTAAATACTTTACAGGGCACCAACTCCAAACACGAACTTACCCGAGGCAACACTTACCCAACCACGGCCCTGCCTTTTGGCATGCACACCTGGACGCCCCAAACCGGCAAAAACGGCGATGGTTGGAAATACCAATATTTTAAAGATAAGATCCGGGGCTTTCAGCAGGCCCATCAATGCAGCTCATGGACCAGGGATTATGCTGTTTTTTCGCTCATGCCTATGGTAGATGAACTGGTGGTGGACGAAAACAAGCGCGAAGCCAAGTTTAGCCACAGCAACGAAATTGCCAAGCCCAATTACTATAAGGTAACTTTCGATAACCAGATAACTACCGAAATTGCACCCACCGAGCGCGGGGCGCATATCAGGTTCAGCTACCCGAAAAGCAAAAAGAGCTATTTGGTGCTTGATGGCTATACCCGTTTAAGCGGTGTGCAGATCTTTCCGGCGGCGCAGAAAATTACGGGCTACGTCAACAATGGCGAAGGCTTTAAAAAGGGATGGAAAAGCTATTTTGTCATCCAGTTTGACCAGCCGATCAAAGCTTATGGCACTTGGGATAATAAATCCAATACCGTTAAAGCCGATTCAACAACCGCCGAAGGCATGGGCAAGGGTGCCTACATCGAATTTAAGTCGGGTGTAAAGGTGCAGGCCAAGGTGGCTTCATCCTACATCAGTGCCGAGCAGGCCGAACTGAACCTGCAGCAGGAACTGGGCAAAGACAAAACCTTGGAACAAACCAAGGCCAATGCGGCTGTGGTTTGGAACAAATCGCTGGGCAAGGTTTTAGTAGAAGGCGGTTCCGAAGAAGATATGGCTACTTTCTATTCGTGTTTCTTTAGGGCCAGCCTGTTTTCGCGCAAGTTCTACGAAATCGGCAAAGACGGCCAGCCTTATTATTTCAGCCCTTACGACGGCAAAGTGCATCCCGGCTATATGTTTACCGATACCGGATTTTGGGACACTTTTCGCGCTTTATATCCTTTGCTAAATCTGGTTTATCCTTCGATAAATAAAGAAATGCAAGAAGGATTAATAAACGATTACAAAGAAGGCGGATTTCTGCCAGAATGGTCAAGTCCTGGTTTTAGAAATGTAATGGTCGGAAATAATTCTGCTTCTGTAGTTTCAGATGCTTATATGAAAGGATTGCGCGGTTATGACATCAATACATTATACGAAGCTTTATTGCACGGAGCCAATAACGAAGGGCCTTTGGAAGCTGTTGGAAGAAAAGGAGTCCAATATTACAACACTTTAGGCTATGTGCCGTACGATGTAAAAATCAACGAAAATGCAGCGCGAACATTAGAATATGCTTATGATGATTTTACGATTTGGAAATTGGCAAAA
>JBCNPG010000153.1:0-6721 GCA_039593445.1 Pedobacter sp. | reverse complement strand
CCCACCAACATGCTGGAGGTCCTGTTCAACCTGCAGACCGTCTACGGCGACCCGCGCTACCGCCCCAGCCCCTGGCTGCGCCGCCGTGGCGCGCTGGGACTGAGCCTCACGCACGAGGAGCCATAAGCCCTGCAAAGCCGGCGACCCGATAAAAGGGGCAATAACCGGTGCCGACGACCATACGATGGATAGAGAGCTGAGGTATTTTTTTCGTTCCTCGCCTTCGTACACATCAACAAAATAAGCCCTTTTGGCTACCACGATAAAGCCTGTGGTAATGCCCTGCACAATGCGCATGGCATAAATCACTTCAATTTGTCGGGTTAATACGATCACAAAATTGCTGATGATGAAAATAGCCAGCGCAATCAGCGTTGGCCTGTAGCGTCCGTAGCTGTCAACCAGGCTCCCCGTCAGGAATTGGGCCAGTCCGTAGCTGACCAGGAACAAGGCTAAGGTAAGCTGGATGGCATTTTCGGTCTGGTGCAATTCTACCGCCATGTGCGGCATAGAAGGCAGGTACATATCGGTAATCAGCCCCGATAGCGGAATCAATAAAAAGGCAATAAAAGTGGCTATCTTTTTGTTTTTGGATTGCAGTTTTTGGGATAAGATTGGCATTGGTCAAATTTTATGATACAAAACTACGGGCTGTAGAGCGCTGTACAATTATAGTTATCAAACCAATACTTATAAAAATCAAGCAACGGCTTAAGCCATTTGTAACCTTATGGTATTGGGGCTAACGCCGGTATTCTTTTTGAAGAAATTGGTAAAATAGGCTGGCTCCTGAAAGCCTAAGCTATAGCCTATCTCGGCAATGTTCCAATCGGTATGCTGTAAAAGTGCTTTGGCTTCTTGAGTAATGCGGCTGGCGATATGTTCGGTGGTGGTTTTACCCGAGATTTCTTTTACCGAACGGTTCAGGTGGTTCACATGCACAGACAAGCTGTTGGCAAAATCTTGTGCGGTTTTGATTTGTAGGGCATTTTCTGGCGTATCGATAGGGAATTGACGTTCCAGCAGCTCGAGAAATAGGCCGCAGATGCGCGTAGAAGCGTTGATTTGTTTTTTGAATTCCTCGGTAGGCGAGAGCTTCATGGCCTGGTGGATGAGTAAATGCAGGTAATTTTTGATGACGTTGTATTTGTGCGGGTAGTTCGACTGGATTTCGGCCTGCATTTTTATGAAAATATCCGAAACCTCTTTCAAGGCCACTTCGTCCAAGAAATAAACCGGATTAGCCCCCAGGCTAAACAACGGCGATTCCTGCAAAGAACCCTTGCGCTCGCCAGGTTCGATAAAAGCATCCGTGAAGAGGCAGAACCAGCCTTCCTGTTTTTCAGATTCGGCCTCCCAAGAATAAGGCACAATAGGGTTGGAGAAGAGCAACGCAGGTTTGTTGATGTAGATCCATTTGTCGGCATAATGCAAAGTGCCAGTGCCGATAATGAGCGATACCTTGTAATAATCGCGTCGGCTATAAGGCGAAATGGTGGCGCAGTTATCCCTCGAAAAAATGTTGACATGGCCAATGCGGGTGTTCAGCTCTGCCAAGTTTAGGCAAGAATCTTTAAGGATGCGCTTATAAAAATCGTTGATGGTTTCGTGCTGGCTCATGAGGTAAAGTTATAAAAATCAAACTTCAAGACGCAGGGTCGAAAGTCACCAGATTGTTTTTTTTCTAATCGGTTTTAGCTGGATTTGGTTTGGCTTGCATATTTAGAATAAAGATGACTGTCAAAATTGACAAAAGGATTTATAGATGCCAAAAGCCCTCGAGATTAGAGGGCTTTTGGTTTACGGTTCTTAAGTTTCGAAATATTTGAAAGATGAAACGATTATACTTCGTCTTTCTTGCATTTTTTTTCGTCAACATCATCTTCGCCGGGACCAGCTCCGAAACAACCGCTACCGTCTTGGGCGGTACAGGTGGTTCCAAAACAGGTTACGTCTTTTCCGCCTGGACATTTTGCAATACAACCTGCTGGTCTACTGCCTCCAGTTACTTTTTTCATTTCAGCTCTGCTGAGTAAATTAAGAGGTTTCATTTTTTTGATGGTTTAAATAAATGGTAAGTAATTCTTAAATTAAGTTTGGAGAACCATATATTCAAGAATGTAAAAAAACAGAACATAAGATTAAATTCTAAAGAAATTTTTTGGTTGATTAGTTATTTATTTAACTATTGGTTTCGGTTGGTGAATAGCAACGCTTTATCTCGAATTCGATGTGGAGTGAAGTAATCGTGGTGCGCCTGCCGATCAATATCGATTTGAAATACCTTGAATTGGTACTAAGTTTTGAGTTGGAACCACACCAAAAGGATGTATGCTTTTGTTCCGCCATGCTGGCTAGGAAGCCTACGCGCCAGAATTTGCATCCTGCAGCTTTGATTGGACGCTCTTTTTCAGAAGCCTTAAATTCCTCTGCGAAAGAGGCAAAGGATTTCCTTGCCCGGAGTTTAATCAATAACAAGATTTACTGCTCGAAAAGGTAGCCGCATCATCACATGTGGCCGCCCTTTTGTATTTGTGCTTAGGTGCCGGGGTTGTCGATTTCAGGTTTATTCGGGTTTGTGGGCGATTCCCAGTTATTTTTAAGCAGTAAAATCCGGATTGTAAATAAAAGTGTAAACTTGTAAATAAAATCCTGGCACCATGCAGCTTGACCAAAACCTATTCTCCAAAAGACGCAACCACCTCTTCGCCTTTATAGCGATGTTACTGGTCGCCGTAACCAGTTTGGCTTTCCACATGAAAGACAGCGAAGATTTTGATGTGTCAAGAAGAGAAGTTTTGCTCCGAAAGATCGGTCATGAACTGCTCTTGCAATCGGGCGATAGCAAATCCAGGGTGCTTCCAATCAAAAAGATCGAAGCAAATGAATACCAGTTGGAATTTGAAAACGAACTTGCGTTTTTGCCCGAAGCTTTGGTAAATACGACCCGGCGTCTGTTGTCGGAAGACCCGCTTACCAGTGATTATGTGGTGAAAGTTCTAAAAAACGGCAGTGTGACTTATGGCTATGCCATAGCTAAGGATAAAAAAGAAGATATTATTGCCTGCATAGGACGAGTGCAGCCTAAGGCACATTACCTGATCAATATCAAATTTAAGCCAACGGGAATAAACATAACCAACAAGGGGTATCTTTTAGGAGGTTTGCCATTCTTGGCATTGGTAGGTTTTCTTTTTTTGAGATCAGTGAAGACGCAGAAGCCTTTGCATGAAAACGTGCTGCATAAGGAAACGGTGGCTTTGGGTTCGGGCTTTTTGGACCCGAAAAACCGTAAGCTGATGTTCCATGGCGAGACGGTAGACTTAACCCGCACTGAAACCAGCATACTTCTGATTTTTGCCTCGTCTCCTCATGTGATGATTGAACGGAACAGGTTGCAAAAAGAAATTTGGGAGGATCAGGGAGTGATTGTTGGCAGAAGCCTGGATATGTTCATTTCCAAACTGCGGAAAAAGCTGGAGTTTGATCCAAACCTTAAAATTGTGGTAGTGCGCGGAAAAGGATATAAGCTTGAAACCAGTTGTTAAAGCTTCCAAGGCTCGCTAAGTTAAAGTTCACATGAAGATTTTTGATAAAATATTGCCGGTAGATAAAGCCAAACGAAGATGGGTTGCTATCGGCATAACTGCGTTTATAGCTGGTTTGCTAACGGTTTGGGGCATTTACGGAATTGGACAATATGGAATTGCATTATTTATTTTAACACCGTTGTTTATTGGTGCGGGATCTGCAATTTTATATGGATACAAAAATAAAATAACCAAAAAACAAGCATGGTATGTAGGGCTTTTAACGCTAGGAGTTTTTACAATAGGTCTTTTGATTTTTGCCATTGAGGGTGTTATTTGCATTGCAATGGCAGCTCCATTTGGCCTTTTTTTAACTTGGATTGGAAGTTTAATTGGTCATTCAATTGTGAGCAAAAATACAAATAGGGCATCTTCGGCAATGATGATTTTAATTTTAATTATTCCTGTGACAGGTTTTATAGAGAAAGATCAGGAGCCTACTTTAGAAGCTGTAGTAACGTCGATAGAAATAAAGGCAAGTCCCAAGGTAGTGTGGAGTAATGTAGTAGAGTTTCCCGAGCTAGACAAGCCAACTGAACTAATATTTAAAACCGGCATAGCCTATCCGATAAATGCGAAAATTGAAGGAACTGGAGTAGGGGCTATTAGACGCTGTAATTTTACCACAGGGAGCTTTGTGGAACCAATTACTGTTTGGGACAAGCCAAAACTCTTAAAATTTAGTGTTGTAGAGCAGCCTGCACCAATGAAGGAAATAAGTTTTTGGAATATTGATGCGCCACATCTGCACGATTACTTTGTTTCCAAACAAGGACAATTCAAATTAATTCCATTATCCAATGGAAATACTCGACTTGAAGGGACAACTTGGTATTATCATAACATTAAGCCGGCTTTTTATTGGAGATTATGGAGCAATTATATAATACATCAAATTCATGATAGGGTTTTGAAACATATCAAAAAAAAATCAGAAGCCAACAACAATAATGTAAATGAAGCATGATATAAAGTCCTTTAGGGTTGCTTGGTCAGAAGCAATCCTTCGGCAGATCCTGGCAGGACAGGTACGTAACCATTCGGACAGTAGTTCGTTGCCATGATATCGTCCAAGCAGGCAAAATGTAATTTCATCTTACCTGTTGCCGCATCGATCCTGATAAAAACCAAACCGAAATCATCTTTGCATCTTGCATAAAAATTAAAGCGGTAAATATTTGTATTGACCTGAAAATTGTCGCCTACAAAACCATTGTTGTCTTCTTTTTTGGCGGTATTGGTATAGATCAGGTTTCCGTTTATGTCTTTTACGGTGATCCATCCCATCAACAGGTCCCCGCTCTTCTTTAAATTGGGGTATATTTTATAGTTTATCTTCTTTATCAGGGAAATTTCGTAGAAACGACCTGCTGAGCTTCCTTTCCAAACGCCTGCAAATCTGTTCAGCTCATTTTCGGTGTCTTTGATATACATGGCCTGGTCAATCCAGGTTTCCGCACTGTCTGGCCTGGCGATCATCTCCTCGTAGGTTCTTAGCGAAACGACCCTTTGTGCCAAACACCTGTTGCCTAAGGCAATAAGGCAGAAAATCACTGCAAATAGTACTTTTGTGTTGGCGTTCATTCTGTTATGAATATACCTAAATTCGCGAATTATGGCAAATGATATGTGGAAACCATATAGGATTGACCCTCTTTGCCAAAAACAATCCTACAGCTAAATACACCAGCCCATAATTTTTTATACACTTTATTGGGCAGCTGGCAACGAGATGGGTTTTAGTCAGTTACATGGAGTTTTATATGGACAGAAGTCCCGGCTTCGTTCTCTTTCGACAAAATTTCGATACGGCCTCTTAAATAGGCTACCCTGTTTTTCATATTCCGAATGCCCATGCCTTTGGCCTCGTTGAGGCTGGAGGCATCAAAGCCCTTACCGTCGTCCTCTATGGTGATATAAAACACGTTGCCTGTTTGCGTGCATTGCACGAGAATGTTTTTTGCGTTTGCGTGCTTCACAGAATTGAAGAGTGCTTCCTGCACAATGCGGTAAATGCTCATCTGCTCTTTCGGCAATATCGCATGGCCAACATTGAGGTATTCAAATTCAATGTTCAGCTTTTCGGTAGCCAACGATTCGCATAGGTCTCTCAGCGATGCCTCCAATCCGAACCTGAGCAACGTTTCTGGCATCATATTATGTGCAATTCTGCGCAGTTCGTTGACAGAACCATCAATTAAATCGATAATCTTAAGCAGTTGCGGATCATGGCTGTTTTCCCTTAACGAGGCATAATGCGAAAGACTGAATTTTATTCCCGCAAGAGTGCCCCCCAATCCATCATGCAAATCGCGGGCAACCCTGTTTTGCTCTTCTTCTTTGGCATTTAACATGGTCTCTACAATTTTTATCTGCTGCTTGCGGTCGATATCCTCAATTTGCTGTCGGTAGTTGATGTCTTTTTGCAAGGCCAGCTTTCGGCTGCTCCTGTAAAAAAGCCAGCCCAGTATGGCAACAACAAAGAGAAACAGGCACGCTATCCCGAATAGCCAGCTTATCAGATTACTGTTTTTTGCCGACAGTATCGCTCTTTCGTTTTCGGCATTAAGGGCGATTATCTTCTTTTCTTTTTCCGCGGTCCTGAATTTGATTTCCAAGGCGCTTACCTTGCCTGCATTATCCAGATCCTTCAGGCTGTCGCTCACTGCGGTATATCTTTTAAGCCATTGATATGCCAACTTATGGTTGCCCAGTTTGTCATAGGTGTCGGCCAATTCATGATAGTGCATCAGATTGTTTTGCGACCAGTTCAGGGTGTGGTTTTCTACAATGTTTTTGATAACAGCCAATGCCTGTTCATATTTGTTTTGCAGTACCAGTATCTTGTATTCCTGAAAGGCAAGGCCTTCTTTTAAATATGCATTTTTTGACTGCACCGCTATATTTATGCCCTGCCTTATGCTTTTGATGCTTTTGTCAAATGCCTTGATGTGTCTGTAATACAAACTCTCGATCGTATAGTAATTGATGTAGTTTTCGGTCGAAGGACATTTTTTCAGCATACTTCTGGTTTTATCCAGTGTCTGTTTTGCAAGGGCCAGTTTTTTGGTGTGTATCTGGTTTTTGGTGGCATATAAATAGGTGTCGAACTGATAATTTGCATTGGATGC
>JBCNPG010000152.1:0-6737 GCA_039593445.1 Pedobacter sp. | reverse complement strand
GCCAAAGGGCAACCTATAAGTGGCATTAACCAGCACATAAGGATATTTTTCGGAAGCTACCTGCCCATAATAGTTGATATTACTATTGTACATGGCCGCCAAAGTAAGCGTGGCCTTGGTCGAATCCTGTTGGGCAGTTGCGTTAAACCAAAGCAATGTCAGTACCATTATGACGGATATTCTCGTAATCGTGTACATTAAGGTTTTTTGATTTTTGGACGTATGATCTTGATCGGCTTAACTTTAATGTTTGGCTTCACCACCGTAGGTTTCAGTTGCTTGCGCGACTTCGGAACCTGTTTAATCGGTTCTATCTGTTTGTTGCCGGCATCCTTCACGTCTTTTTTTGGGGTTTGTTCTTTCTTGTCTTGTTCCTGCTGCTGGCCTATTGCGCTTTTGGCCAAAGTATCAGTTGAGCTGGCCGCCCTAGAACTGGCGCGGGAATCCAGACTATGCGTATCGGCCAGCAGCGAAGCCGGGAAAAGCAAAGCAACGATTAAAAAAGACAGACAAGCCAAATTGCGCATAAGTAAATATAAAAAAAGTTTGCCCCAAAATGAGACAAACTATTTGGCCCGAAAGCCACTCTCAACCTAAAGTGCTACACACAACACATTTCGGATCAAATCTCTATACCAAAGATGAAACTAAGATGAAAAATAAAAAAGAAATAAAATTTCATGTTCATTTCATCTCGGCTATTCAATTTCGTTGCATCAAAAATGATGACAACTAAAATTTACAACTATGAAAATGAAATTTGTGTATGGAATATTAACAGCTCTTCTATTAAGCGGTACGGCATTGGTTGTTGGTTGCAAAAAGGACGGCGATAGCGCGCAAACTGCCAAGGTGCAAATCAAAATGACGGATGCACCAGGTAATTTCGACAAGATCAACCTCAGCGTGAAGGAAGTGGTGCTCGTTGCCGGAGGCAAGCCTTATACTTTTGGCGCCGATGTGGGCATATTCAATATCCTTAATTTCAGGATAGGCACAAGCAACCCTGATATTTTGGTGGCTTCTGGCGATATGCCAAGTGGCGAAATTACCGAAATAAGGTTGGTTTTAAATGATTCGGGCAATAGCATTGTGGTTGATGGGGCAACACAGGAGCTTAAAACGCCTAGTGGCCAGTCTTCAGGCTGGAAAGTAAAACTCAAAGAAAACCCGGTATTGGTGCCAGGCGTGGCCTATACTTTGGTATTGGATTTCGATGCCGCCAAATCCATTGTGAGTACTGGCAACGGAAAATACCTGCTTAAGCCCGTGGTTAGGGGCTTGACCGCCGCCACAAGCGGTTTGATTTCGGGTACCGTGCTTCCTTTAGCCAGCCATCCAGAAGTATTGGTCATCGCAGGAACAGATACGGTTGGAACCGTTGCAGATCCATTAAGCGGAAAATTCACGGTGGGCGGACTTGCTACCGGCAAATATTCGGTAAAATTTGCTCCGGTAGCCGGCTTTAGAGACAGCACGATAAATACAGTAAATGTTAGCCTGGGACAAAATACCAACTTAGGAACGGTTACCCTTAAACAACAATAGAACTGCCCCAAAAGCCCAAACTGAGGTCGACACGGGCATACCCTTAACACACAACTGAACAAGAGCCCGAAGCCCTTCGGCTCTACAAATCCCTGAAAACATTGTTTTTCAGGGATTTTTTTATTCGAAATGATTGCACCGATAATCCGCCAGATTTATGCCCCTAAAAGCAAGGGTACGGCAAGCTTGTCCAGCCCGCTTCCAAACAGACAAAACAGGTATTAGCGCAGTATGCCTGCCCTGATAATCAAAAATGCATTGAGCAATACATAAGCGACCAAAAGCAACAGGAAAAACCTGCGGTCAAGACGGGTGGCCTTGGCATCTTTTCCCTTTTTGATCATTTGCAGAGAAATGGCCGTACAGATGATTACCACAAGAATGAAGACCAACGTAAGCCCATGCAGCATATCGACCAGGGTAAAGGAACTCGAATCGGGCAATGAACCATCGATGATATATTTATTGCCTATAACAGCAAAAAGCGAGCCCACACTCAAGCCAAAGCGCGAATCGATGCTGTCGGCATGGATAAAAAAGCACATCATTGCAATTAAAAACGCGACGTACATGCCCAGGAACATTTTCAGAAATAAGCCAAAGGCATTTCTACTGATGTTGATCTTTACCTTAAAGCTGCTGTACTCGGTATGTGCGGGCTTGATGTGCTCGTCGCCGAAAGCGGTTTCGTATTGCTTGATGCCACTTTTCAGGGTCAGGCTATCAATATTCCAGCCCCGCAGCGTAAATTTGGGATCGTATTGTTTACCTACTGTATCGGTTTCAAAAACGAGCGCATCTCGATCAAACTGCGAATTTTCTACAGACAAACGAAGTGCCTGCTTGTCGAAGGGAAAATTGTTGATCGCCCATGAATCCTTCATTACACATTGGATTTTCATGAGCAGGTACATGCGGTTGTCGCTGCTGTCGAGGGTAGAAAAAGATTTGCTGATCGACTTGGCCTGCGGAATTTCAAGATTGTTTACAAAATCGAAATCCTTGTTTTTGTATTTGAGCCAAAGCCAAAAATCAACCGTGTATTCTTTGTCCTTAAAATTGATGTCGTGGATACTGGTCACGTAGATACCAACCTTTACGGTATCTGGCTTAGCCTTTTGGGCGAAGGCTACAGGACCAAACAACAAAAACAACAGCACACCTAGTCCTAGAAAAAAATAATCTCTTTTCACAATAGCTTAATTTTACTTAAAAATAGGAGTTCGCATCCATATAACTCAACTATGCGAAAAAATTATGTAGCGGGTTATATTGACAAAACACGCTTGAAAGTATAGTTTAGCTACAGCAGGACAGCTTTTATCGATAGCCGATACTTATACAACCTGCTGTTTTGGGTTACCTACAAATGCATCAAAATATTAACCAACTTGCCAAAAGGATCGCGTACGTAAAACCTGCGTACGCCCCAAGGTTCGTTCACCGGACCATATTCGATAAGGAACTGTGCGGCCTGCATCAATTCGAGGGCCTCGTCAACATCGTCTACCTCCACAGAAAGATCGGGTGTTTCGGTTCCCGACCCGCCCTCCTGCATCACGCTCAACTGTACATCCATCTGATTGCTGTTGCCATAGGTGGCAATCCAGCCATGATCCATCAATAATTCCAGGCCTAATATGTCTTGGTAAAAGACTTTGGCTTTGGATAGTGCTACCGTATGAATATTGGCAACAATGCGCTTAACTTTCATAAAAGATAATTGGAGGGTTAAGTTAACCATTTGAAGGCTAAAAAATCAATAGTTCAACAGATAGATCGGATAACCTGCATTTATTTCCTTGTATATCTTCAAACCGAACTCGGCATAAAAAGGCAGGTTTTTTTCGGTTGAGGTTTCTAAGAGCAACAAACGGCCCAGCGCCTTGCTTTCGGCCAGCAAAGCAGTTAGCAGGTGCGAGCCTTCGCCCTGGCCCTGCACCAACGGATCGACGCCAATAAACCAGAGGTGATAGGCTGGCTTGCCTTGGGTAAGCTCGCGATGAGCCTGTTTCACCATTTTTTCTTTGGCCATTACGCGACCAATGTTGCTAAGCCCTGCTATGAAAAGCGTAAGTTTCAAGTCCCTGAAAAGCGATCGGAAGCTAAAGCGTTTTCGCTCATCAAAAAGCACCAGTGCGCAACTGTTGCGGTTTTTGGAAAGGAGTACCTGGCCAAATTCCATACATTCGTCAAAAGCATACTCCATCAGCATTTTAATGCGCTGTAAACGCTTACCATCCTGTTTTACCAATTGGTTGATGCTTTTGTTTTGATCGAAAGAAGCGCCGAGTATTTCTACCACTCTTGCCTTATCCTGAATTGACGCACTTATCATAGCACTAATATCGTTCATTTGGGCAGAGTTGTATCCCCCTATCCATTTTTTTACCTAAGTACTTCTTAATCGTTTAACCGGATTGGGCAGGTTCATTCGTTTTGTAATATCTTAGTATCATGAAAGCTCCTGTTGCCACAACACACAACCACATTTCGACCAGAAAGCTTAAGGCTATCTTTGGGGGATCGATAGGAAATTTGGTAGAATGGTATGATTGGTATGCCTACACGGCCTTTGCCATCTATTTTTCGGCTTCGTTTTTCCCGAAAGGCAATCCAACCGTACAACTGCTCAACACGGCCGGTATTTTTGCACTGGGCTTTTTGATGCGCCCATTGGGTGGCTATCTGTTTGGCCGGATTGCCGACCGGATTGGCCGAAAACAATCCATGACCCTTTCTGTATTGCTCATGTCGTTGGGCTCATTGCTGATTGCGCTTACGCCAACCTATCAAAGCATCGGCATCCTTGCGCCCATTCTGCTGTTAACTGCCCGCCTCATGCAAGGCCTGAGCGTAGGAGGCGAGTACGGCGTATCGGCCACTTATTTGAGCGAAATGGCCAGCCACAACCGGCGTGGCTTTTATTCGAGCTTTCAATATGTAACCTTAATTGGCGGCCAGCTCCTAGCCTTGGCTATACAGCTGGCTTTGCAACAACTGTTTTTAACCGAGGCCGAAATATTAGCCTGGGGCTGGCGCATACCGTTTATTTTCGGGGCCTTGCTTTCGCTGGTTGCGCTCTACCTCAGGAAAAACCTGGAAGAAACCCAAGCTTTTGAAAGCCAGGCCCACCTTAAGCCCAGTCAAAAGGGAACCATTAAAGAACTGCTCAAACACCCCAAGGCCATTATGAAGGTTATTGGCTTAACGCTGGGAGGCACCCTGGCTTTTTACACTTATACTACTTACATGCAAAAGTTTTTGGTCAATACCGTGCACATGAGCAAAGAACAGTCTACGCTGATGTCGTTTACCACCTTGTTTATTTTTGCCTGCCTGCAGCCTGTATTCGGTGCCTTGTCTGACCGCATCGGACGCAGGCCGTTACTGATCAGTTTTGGCATTTTGGGCACCCTGTGTACCGTGCCCCTACTTACCGCGTTGAGCCAAACCAATTCGCAATGGCAGGCTTTCTTTTTGCTTATGGCGGCCCTCATCATCGTAAGCGGCTATACCAGTATCAATGCCATTGTAAAGGCAGAACTTTTTCCGGCCGAAATACGAGCTTTGGGGGTTGGTTTGCCCTATGCCCTAACGGTTGCTGTTTTTGGTGGCACCGCCGAGTATATTGCCCTGCAATTTAAAAATTGGGGCCACGAATCATACTATTACTGGTACATTACCGCTTGTATATGCCTTTCGCTAATTGTTTATATCAGCATGAAAGATACCAGGCAAAGCTCATCACTAGACCGTGACCAGGTTAAATAGCATTTGCTTTTTATTCCATATCTTTTTAAATTTAAGTGGAAAACTTAAAACTTATAGCTATGGGAAAATTTGTCATCTCGACCAGAAACAATGGAGACTACCAGTTTAACCTTAAAGCTGGAAATGGCGAAATCATTTTAACAAGTCAGGGCTACTCGAGCAAGGCTTCCTGCGGCAACGGGATCGAATCGGTTAGAAAAAACTCAACCGACGATAACCGTTACGAAAAGAAAACATCAAGTAACGACAAACATTATTTCGTACTGAAAGCCGGCAATGGCGAAATTATAGGCAACAGCCAAATGTATGAAAGTACTTCCGGAAGGGATAATGGAATAGAATCGGTTAAGAAAAATGCACCGGACGCCACGGTTGAAGAGCAAGTTTCCTAGTTGATTGCCACGGCTGTCTAGCGGTTTGATTGTCGGACAATTTAAAGGACCGACGACCTGATTTGTCATGGCTTAACTGTACATGTGAACCGAAAACTGGAAACAGTCGACTGAAAACGGCCAATCGGAGCCTAATTACGAGGTTTCAGGAAGTCCCAAGGCATTTTGCTGGTACTTCGTTTTTCCTCTTCGATCAGAAAGCGGGCAATTTGGGTAAGCAGGAGATCGTTTTCGCTAACGGTACGATCGCCCAGGGCTACCAGTTTTTTAATGTTTGAAGGATTGGCGGCATCCAAGCCTTCTTTAATGCTTTCCAAGCTTTCGGGCTCTATACGGATATAGTTTTTCTCCTTGCCTACAGAGTGAAAAAGCTGCTCCAGAAAGAAATCGCTGGTTTCGGCCACGCCGCTCATCATAATATCAATCAGTGCGGGAACAATGGCCATGGCACTGCTTTTTTTGAAGTGATCGTAGTCGTAAGACCTTCTTGAGCGCCCTGTACCCAAAGAAAACAAATGGATATCGTTTATTTTGGTCTGGTTGTAGGCCTTGGTTACTTCAATCAGTCCGCTCAACGCCGGATTGGTCGCAAAAACACCTCCGTCCAACAAAGGATAGCGCACATTGCCCAACGAATAAATTTCGGCTACACTAAAATAGGTTGGTGCCGCCGAGGTGGCCCTGCATACGTCTTTCAGGTAAAAATCCCGGCTTTCGCCCCGGGTAATGGCCGTTTGTTGCCTAAAAAAATGTGTTTTGCGCAACTCGATGTTATAGGCGCTAATGATGCAGGGCTTGATCAATTGGCTCAGTTTGGTAAGACCAAAATATTTTTTCAGGATGCCTTCAAAAACCTGGCTGTTATAGCGTTCGCCAGCCAAGCCCAGTTTTGCCCTGATGCGTTTTAGCAGGCTCATCTTAAAAATCTCGTTGCCATGTTCAAGATACAGATCCAAAGCAGCCCTAGCCGAAAATTTAGGTCGGGTTGGATGGTCTTCTGAAGGACAGAGCAATAGGCAGGTC
>JBCNPG010000151.1:0-6743 GCA_039593445.1 Pedobacter sp. | reverse complement strand
CATGTAGTTAGAAGTCTGAAGTTAGAAGTCCGAGGTCTGAAGTTAGAAGTCGGGAGTCGGAAGTTCGAGGTCAGAAGTTGAAAATACTTAGCTTTTTCTATCCTCTAATATCCTCATCCGGTAAGCCATCATGGCTGTTTTGCCTAGCTTTTGGATCAACTGGTAGTTGGCTACTGCACCAACCGCGGCACCTACCACAGGAAGTAATTGTGCCATTTTGGCCAGATCGATATAATCACGGTACTCTTGCTGAAAAGTCTGCCAGTCAAAGTTGTCGGCGCTTTCGGGCAAGATAATCAATTTGTTTTCCCAGTGTTGCATCTGTTTAAAGATATGCTGGGCGCCTTTTTTACTCGAAAAAGCCAATTGGAAAATGTGTAAAATATAGAGTCGCTCGCGATAATCCTTTACATCGAAGCCATAAAGCGAAGCGATTTCGAAGAGCAGCTTGATTTTAATACCAATCAATATCGGGAAGTCGGCCATGCTCATTAAGAAGCCCCCTGCACCAGTAATGCCACCCTCGGCTGCACCGGTTTTGCTATACGAATCTATTTTTGCTTTGACCAAAGCCTCCCTGTGAAGCAAACTTGTTTCAAGTGAAGGCATTTTCGTGGTGGTGTAGGTCGATCCAAAAAGCACAGCCTTTACCATTTGTTTAATGGTAACCGTAATCGCTTTGTGTACTTTTTTAGGGATATAACTATTGATCTTGGTTTGCACTTTCGTAGCCAAATTACCCAGCAGGGAAGGCTTTTTCATCAGCTCCAGTTCCCAAAACTGCAGCTCGTACCTGATCTGTTGCTCGTAGTTTTCCATGGTTAGGATTAGTATTCAAAAATCGTTCCCCCAATTGATTAGACTACGGTTTAACAAATTATTACAACCAACATTTGGAAATGCAAAACAATAACTATAGCTTTAGTTACAAACTAATTGTTTAGTTTTACTAATTGAACTTATGATGAAAAAAACAGCTGTCATATTTTTTATGGTCTTTGCTTTGCTCGCTAAGGTACAGGCACAAACCTTGAAATTTTCTAGTCCAAACCCCGAAATAGGGAAGTCAATAAGCTTCGAATACCATCCCAAGGGTGGCACGCTAGGGCAGTATTCCGACATTAAATGTGTAGCCAAGGCGTTTACGGATATCGAAAACCCCAAACGCATAGCCGTTAATTTAGAGAAGATCGGTGACAGCTACAAAGGCACTTTCACGCCTACAGACTCCACGCATTTAGCCCTGCTTGTTTTTTACGTTGGCGAAACGATTGACGAAAATCCGGCAGGCTACTTCACCAAATTTTACCGAAACGGGACAGCAACGCCTATGTCAATTTTGATAGAAGGCTACCTGTACGCCGGACTTGGCAACAGGTTGGCTAAGCTTAAAACAGACAATGCCAAGGCTTTTGATCGCTATGAGAAGGCTTTCCAAGCCGATCGCACGCTCAAGGAGAAATACCTAAACGAATACTTGGTTTCGCAGGGTTTGTTCCACAATGCCAAGGCGAACGAAACGGCCAGACAATACATCGGCACTTATGCCAAACGCGGTGCTTCTGAAAAAAATCTCAGCCAAATGGTTTCCCTTTATGCTTTTTTGAAGGATAAGAAAGCCCAAGATTCGGTAAACAAATTGATCAGAACCAAATATCCGCTGGGTACAGTGGCACTCAAATTTGCGCTCGACAGTATTTTCAGGCTACAGGCAGATGGCTACCAGAAGGAAGCGGCTTTTAAAAAGGTCATTGCCGATTTTAAGCTCGACCTGAACAAGAGCGCTGACTTGGCCAAGATTGGTAGTGCCATTAACCGGATGGGCATAGCGTTTGTCAGTACAAAAAACAGCCAAAAAGTGGAGGAATTTATCGATATGAATCCGTTAAAGGATACCCGGGCTATGTTTTATAACTCTTTTGCTGCGCAGAGCATCAGCACCAAAAAAGACCTCGATTTTGCCCTGAGGCTTTCTAAAAAATCATTGGATTTGATGGAAATGGTTATGCAGGAAGAAATGCCCGAGTACTTCAAGGATTATTACTATACTCAAGCAGGTTATTTAAAAGTCAGGCGTGACTTTTATGAATCCTACAAAAATACCTACGCGGCTTTGTTGGCTGCTGCGGGCAGGGATGCGGAAGCGCTAGCCATGGTAACGGTTGCCGTAAAAGAAAACAATTATGAAAGCTTAGAACTCAATGAAAGGTATATCGACCTGCTGATCAAAAATGGCAAATCTGATCAAGTAGCTGCCTTTGTGGAGCAATTTGTTAAGGCCGGAGTTTCTTCCGCAAAGCTCAAAGAAAACCTGAAAAGCGTTTACCAGGGTACCACGCCATTTGAAACCTACTACGCCGGGCTAGAAAAAGAAGCAATGATCATCGAAGAGGCCAAACTGGCCAAGGAGATGATTAGCCTGCCGGCACCTGCTTTTACGCTCACGAATCTGAAAGGCGAAAAGGTAAGCTTGGGCAGCTTGAAAGGCAAGATCGTAATTGTCGATTTTTGGGCTACCTGGTGTGGCCCTTGTCTCACTTCGTTCCCAGGGATGCAATTGGCAGTTAATAAATACAAGAATGATCCGAATGTGGTGTTTTTGTTTGTGAATACCTGGGAGCGGGGAGCAGAACGGGAAAAAGAAGTTAAAGAGTGGTGGGCTACCCAAAAATATACTTTTAACATCTTGCTCGATTCGCAGAATAAAAACAACCCCAACGAGTTTGAGGTGGTTGAGGCCTTTAAAGTACCGGCTATACCTACCAAGTTTGTAATCGACGGCAAAGGCAATATCCGCTTCAAAAAAATTGGCGCTCCCGAAACCAATGAAGGAATTGTGAGAGAACTAGATACCATGATTTCGCTGGTTAAAAACAGCAAGTAAGCTCATGAGTAATTTCTTAATTACCGCACAAAAAAAGGCAATAGTTTCTATTGCTTTTTTTGTTATTGGCCAAACTTAATTCTACAACCCCAAACTTAGTGTAAAACGTACACTTTTTACCTGATGTTATTTGTCATAAAATTGCCATGTGGCATCAGATTGGCCTAATAATATGAATTTCAACTTCATTATAACTTCATAAATCTGTAGTTATTTCGTCCCAGTATTAACCAGATAGGGATTCTAATTTATTGAAACAAAAAGGTAGCGCCTGATTACAGCATACCGGTCTCGAAAATAGATTGACCTACAGATTAGGATAGAAATTAAATCAGATTAACTAATAAAACAATGAAAAGAAACGTCATATGCCTCGGTTTGAGTGCTTTGATTTACGTAACAGGTTGTACGTCAAAAAAAGAAGAGAAAGAAGAAGTTGTTACCTACGCAGTTACCTCTCCCTTACAGATCGACACTTCATTTACCAAAGAGTATGTTTCGCAGATCAAGTCTGTGCGCAATATTGAGGTAAGGGCCCAAGAGAAAGGCTATTTGCAAAACATTTATGTGGATGAGGGCCAGCATGTGCGTGCCGGACAGCTGCTGTTCAGGATCATGCCGAAACTGTTCCAGGCAGAGGTTTTGAAGGCGCAAGCCGAAAAACAAGCGGCCGAAATCGAGCTTCAGAACACCAAACTACTGACCGACAAAAACGTAGTTTCTCAAAACGAACTGGCCATGGCCAAGGCCAAGCTGCAATCGGCCAATGCCGAAACGTCGTTAGCCAAGCTCCATTTGTCTTTTACCGAAATCAGGGCGCCATTTGATGGAACGATCGACCGTATCCCTCTCAAACTGGGCAGTTTGGTCGATGAAGGCGCCTTGCTGACCAGCCTTTCTGATAACAGCCAGGTTTTTGCCTATTTCAACGTTTCTGAACCCGAATACCTGAGCTACCAATCGTCGAAAGCAAAAGGCAACCAAGAGGTAGGCCTACTTTTGGCCAATAATCAATTGCTCAAATCAAAAGGCAAGGTTGAGGTGATCGAAAGCGAATTTGACAACGAAACCGGCAATATTGCTTTCAGGGCAAGATTTAACAATACCGATAATTTGTTAAGGAATGGTGAAACCGGCAAGATTCAGATGGTGGTACCTATCAAAAACGCCTTGGTTATTCCGCAAAAGGCAACTTACGACATCCAAGATAAAACCTATGTTTTTGTGGTGGATAACCGTAACGTCGTACACTCGAGGGCCATTACCGTTGCTGGCGAACTGCCTGATCTGTACATCGTAGCCGATGGTATAAAAGCTGGAGACAAGATTTTGTTGGAAGGCGTTCAAAAGGCAAAAGACGACGATAAAATCACTTACAAGTTCCAAAATCCGCAAGAGGTGCTGAAACAGTTAAGATTAAAAGCAGAATAATTAACCCCTAAAACTTAATCTTATGTTTGGCAAATTCATACAAAGGCCAGTCCTTTCTATAGTGATATCCCTTATTATTGTGTTTTTGGGGGCACTGGCAATCTCTTACCTGCCCGTAACACAATTCCCTTCTATTTCGCCACCAAAGGTGAACATTACCGCCGAATACCCCGGTGCGAATAACGAACTGCTGATCAAGTCGGTGGTTATTCCGCTCGAGCGTGCGCTCAATGGTGTACCGGGCATGAAATACATTGCTTCTGATGCCGGTAACGACGGAGAAGCCAGTGTTCAGGTGGTATTTAACCTGGGCACCGATCCGAACCAGGCCTCGCTTAACGTTCAAAACAGGGTGGCTGCGGTTACCAACAAGTTGCCTCCACTGGTGGTGCGCGAAGGCGTGAAGATCAGTCGCGAGGAATCTAACATGTTGATGTACATTAACTTGTATAGCAAAGATCCCAAAATGGACGAAAACTTCCTGTACAACTATGCCGATATTAACTTGTTGTCGGAGTTGAAAAGGGTTGATGGGGTTGGTTTCGCCGATATTTTGGGTAACCGCGAATACGCCATGCGTATTTGGCTGAAGCCAGATCGTATGCAGGCCTACAAGATTTCGGCTGATGAAGTGATGAAAGCCCTCGATGAGCAAAGTTTGGAGGCTTCGCCAGGTAAAACCGGCGAAAGTTCGGGTAAACGCTCGCAGGCCTTTGAATATGTACTGAAATACTCAGGTAGGTTCAGCACCAAGCAGGATTACGAAAACATCGTGCTGAGAGCTAATCCCAATGGCGAGTTGTTGCGCTTGAAAGATGTTGCCGATATCGAGTTTGGCAGTTCGATGTACGATTTGTATTCGCACATTAACGGAAGGCCGTCGGCAGCGATTGTATTGAAACAGTCTTATGGAAGCAATGCAAGCCAGGTAATTAAAGATGTGAAGGCAAAAATGGCCGAGATCAAAGACAGCTCCTTTCCCAAAGGCCTGGATTATGAAATCAGCTACGACGTTTCCAAGTTCCTTGATGCTTCGATAGAAAAAGTAATCCACACCTTGATTGAAGCCTTTATTTTGGTGGGCTTGGTGGTTTTCATCTTCCTAGGCGACTGGCGTTCTACCTTAATTCCGGCCATTGCTGTACCAGTATCGCTCATCGGAACCTTTGTGTTTATGCAGTTCTTCGGCATTACGCTCAACTTGATTACCTTATTTGCCTTGGTATTGGCCATTGGGGTGGTGGTAGATGATGCCATTGTGGTAATTGAAGCGGTGCATGCCAAGATGGAGCATAATCCGAAGCTTTCGCCATTAAGGGCTACACAACAGGCCCTCAGGGAAATCAGCGGTGCCATTATTGCCATTACCTTTTTAATGGCTTCGGTATTCATTCCGGTAGCCTTTATGTCGGGTCCGGTGGGTATTTTCTATAGGCAGTTCTCGATTACCATGGCTACCGCCATCATCTTATCGGGTATTGTTGCGCTTACACTTACGCCGGCCCTATGTGCCATTATGCTGAAAAACACGCATGGCAAAGCCAAAAAGAAAAGCATTGTGGATAAAGCCATCGACGGTTTCAACAGTTGGTTTGGCCGCTTAACCGGTAGATATGAAAAAGTATTGAACAAGGTAGTGAGTCGCCGCATATTTACTTTTGGCGCGTTGGGTATATTTTGTTTGGGTATTTGGTTCCTGAATGGAAGTGTACCAACAGGATTTATCCCGAATGAAGACCAGGGTATGGTTTATGCCATTATCCAAACGCCTCCAGGTTCAACGCTCGAACGTACGAATGAAATTTCGGAACAGCTCCAAAAAATGTCTGAAGGCATTGAAGGCGTAAAATCGGTATCATCGTTGGCAGGTTACGAAATCCTGACCGAAGGTACAGGCGCCAACTCTGGAACCTGTTTGATTAACCTTAAGGATTGGCACGAACGCAAGAATTCGGCTCAGGATATCATAGACGAATTGGAGCAAAAAGCCAAATCAATTCCAGGGGCTACCATCGAATTTTTCCAGCCACCGGCAGTGCCCGGTTATGGCGCTGCTGGTGGTTTCGAACTTCGTTTGCTGGATAAAGCAGGTAGTGGCGATTATAAAAAAATGGAAACCGTAGCCAACGATTTTGTACGCGAGCTGAACAAGCAAAAGGAGCTTTCTTCCGTGTTTACCTTTTACAGTTCGAGTTTCCCGCAGTACATGCTTAAAATCGATAATGATGTGGCCCAACAAAAAGGCGTGACCATTGATAACGCCATGAATACCCTTTCAACCTTTGTGGGCAGTAACTACGAAACCAGTTTCATTAAATACGACCGTCAATACAAGGTAATGGTACAGGCCTTGCCTCAATACAGGGCTTTGCCAGAAGACATCCTCAAGCTTTCGGTAAAGAACGACCGCGACGAAATGGTGCCTTTC
>JBCNPG010000150.1:0-6747 GCA_039593445.1 Pedobacter sp. | reverse complement strand
ATCGGCACTATCGTTCAAGGTATAACGCATGAGGTCGGATAGGCGCAAAATGGCATCGGCCAGTTTTTCTGAAACAGGAATGGCCAGGGAGTAAACATAATTTAACGAATTATATAAGAAATGCGGGTTGATCTGCGATTTCAAAAAGGCCAATTCGGCTTTCACCACTTCGTCTTTCAGTTTACGCTGCGCCAGTTGCCCCTTATAGTTTTCCTGTACCGCATAAATGCCGAGGGCAATAAAAACATAGGAAATGCTATAGTAGATGTTATCCAATATATAATAAGAAAAGGTAACGCCATCTGCATAGTTGTGGAAACCGAAAAAGTGCAGGTAGATTACTTCTTCTATCAAGTACCTGCCCCCGATAAACGCAGCCATCGACAACAAGATGCCGGCAATGAGCTGCAGCGTTTTGCCCTGCCTTAAAAAACGGGGATAAACCCAAAGGAAACAGATGTAAAATTCTACAAGCTGCAAAATCGTCATCGACACATCAAAGGCGGCGTCATAGAAGCTGTTGATCTTTAAAAGATAGGCACCATAGCGGTAAATCAATACCAATAACCAGCAACTGACATGAATAAGTATTATTCGGGTTCTTTTCATGCAATAAAACTATAAAAAGCTTTACCAATGACATAGTTTCTTATGCCAAACGGATTATAAATTATCCCAACACCTCCTTTTTAAGGACGAACGCTTGGGACCCTGAAAAATCGGATTGGGATAATATTTTGGGTGGTTCGTATCATTTAATTGATCAAAAAAGCGGTTTTATCAACCTTTGGACAACAAAAAAGAACACATCAATCAAACATCATGAATACAATTCTTAAATCGATCCTCGCCCTGTCTATGTTCTTCGCCTTTAACCTGGCCAAGGCGCAAACCTTTAAAGTAAGCGGCACGGTGCTAGACCAAAGCAAAAAACAAGCTTTGGATTATGCTTCGGTAACATTGATCCACCTGCCCGATTCTGTTGCCCTGCTCCAGGCCACCAACCAGCAAGGCGTATATGAATTTAAATCGGTAAAACCAGGAAGATATGTGGTCAAAGCATTGATGATGGGCTATGACAAAGCTTCATCGGCAATTTTCGAAGTGAAGGATACCGACATCAAACTGCCCAACATCTTGTTGATTAACCGCGCGCAAGACCTTAAAGAAGTACATATCGTTTCCAAGATGCCGATTATAGACCAAAAAGCCGACCGGACCATTGTAAATGTCGAAAAGATGAATACCGCCGGCGATAATGCCCTTGAAGTATTGAGCCGTGCACCTGGCATTAAGCTCGACAAAGACGAAAACATCATTCTAAAAGGCAAACAAAACGTAACCGTGATGATTGATGGCAAACTCAGTTACATGAGCGGCAGCGAACTGAACACCTATCTTAAGTCGTTGCCTGGCGAAGTGATCAGCAAAATAGAGCTCATCTCCAACCCTCCCGCTTCTTTTGATGCGGCAGGCACGGGTGGCTTCATCAATATCAAACTGAAAAGAAACAGGATGCAGGGCATGAACGGAAGTTTGTCGTTGGGTGCCGGCTATGGCAAATACGAAAAAATAAACGGAGGCCTCAACCTTAACTACAACATTGGAAAAGTGAGCAGCTATGCACGTTTCAATGCTGGCCGTTACAATTCGTTTAACCGCTTAACCCTTAACCGTACCATTGGCAACGAACAATATAACCAGGTAAATTACTGGCACCCGATAACCGAAAGCAAAAATTATGCGGCGGGTACCGACTATTTTATTAACGACAAGCATACGGTTGGCGCCATGTTCAAAGGGTTTAGCTCGCCAGACGAGACCGATGTAACCAGCAATTCGCCAAATTACAATGCCCAAGGCGTTAAGCTGGGCTCGGTAGCCATGCACAGTCCGCAAAAAAACAAAATCGGCAATTATGCCCTCAATTTAAACTACCGCTTTAAGATAGATACTGCCGGAAGGGAATTGAGTTTCGATGCCGATTATGTACACTACAACAGCAACCAGAACCAAAGCTTTGTAAACACTTACTATAATGCCACCGACCAGTTAATCGGCGCACCGATCAATTTGCGCAATGCCAGCGACGGCGACATCTCTATTTATGCCTTAAAAGTTGATTATGTTCATCCGTTTAACAAAAACCTGAAAATGGAAGCCGGCTGGAAAAGCAGTTGGGTTGATGCCAGCAGCAATGTACGCTTCGATTCGCTGAAAACTGCCGGTTGGATCAACGACACGAGACGAACCAATCTTTTCCAGTACAAGGAGAACATCAATGCCGCGTATGTTTCGCTCAATCAATCTTTCAGCAAGATAGACCTCAAAGTAGGCTTGAGGATGGAACAGACATTGGGTGATGGAGTATCTACAGGCACAAATGTCCTCATCGACCGCAAGTATTGGAAATTATTCCCCAATGTGGCCGCTTCGATCAAGGCGACCGAAAACAACCAGTTGGTGCTGTCTTACCGTAAGAGCATTAATCGCCCCTCCTACAACAGCCTTAATCCTTTTACCTTTTACTCAGATCCCTACACGGCTTTACAAGGCAATCCGTTGTTGCAGCCTTCTTATTCGAACAACTTCGAATTCAATTACAGCTTTAAAAATATGCGCCTGCTAACGGTAAGCTATGCCACTACCAAAGGTGCCGTTTCTGAGGTCATCTATCAGAATAGTGTGACAAAAGAAAGCATTACCCGTGGCGAAAACCTGAACAATCAAAGCAGTTGGTACTTTGCTACCGGTTCGCCTTTTGATGTGGTAAAATGGTGGAACAACAACACTGAAATTTCGGCTTCGTTCGACAAAACGACCTCACAAGTACAAGGTGCAGGCTTCGATGCCGCCAAATGGAGCTGGGCGGTAAGTTCAGACAACAATTTTACCTTGCCTAAAGACTATGTGATTGGCATTTATGCCTATTACCAATCGCCATCAGTTTCTGGCTTGTTCCGCAACCTCGAAGCTTATGCGGTCAATCTAGGCGTAAAGAAAACCTTTTGGAGGAAGAATGCTACGGTTTCGCTCAAGTTAAACGACGTTTTCGCTACCGGAAAATTCAGGGCTTTGCTCAAGTACAACAACGTAAATACTTATTGGCAAAATGAATGGGAAAACCGCAAAATAGCATTGAATTTCAGCTACAAATTTGGAAATATGAAAATCAAAACCGCCCGCAGCCGCAAAACCGGAACAGGCGAAGAAGAAGGTCGCGTAGGTAACTAATTAATTATACAAGCCTTAACAATCCCCTTTATTTAATTCATAAAGGGGATTTTTTTATTTGTGCTTTTAAAAAACAAGCGAAAATTTCTGATAGGTTAAAATTTGGTATAGATATTGAATTATGCAAGCCAGATCGATACCGTCTATGTTACATGCACAACTTCAATCGGCAAACTATAACGAAGCCTTAACGGCTTTAGCCAATGGCAAAAAGCTACCAAGCACGCTACAGGATTTCCAAAAACAGCAGCTAATTGATCAGTTGTTGAGAGACAGGCAGTTCGATATTTTGCTTTGCCTAACCGAAGACAATACCCTAGAAAAAGACATTTACGAATACAGCAGCTTTAACCGCAGCATCTTTGAGAGCATCGTACGTTACCTACCCGACGATGAACCATCGCTGGCCTTTTTTGAAACGTTTTGTTCGAAGCTAGACAACCTTAACGACGAGGTAGAAGCCAAAACCCTGCTGGGCTATTTTTTCGAAAACATGGCTTCCGTAGCCAAGATCAAAGTATTGTTGGCCGCTGGGGCTGATCTTAACTTTAGGAATAACGCCGAAGAAAATTTTATCCATCAGGTTATCAGCACCTATCCAACCAACCCAGCGCTTTCTTTGGCTTATCTCGAGCTTTTAATAGGCGAAGGCCTAGCTGTCAATGCACCAAATATCGTACAAAAAACACCGCTTATTGCGGCCATCGAGTTTAATCGGCCCCAGTACATCGATTTATTGTTAGCAAACGGTGCCGATGTTAATCAAGTGGACAAAGATGGCAACAGTCCGTTTTATTATGCCGTAGCGCAAAAGTTTAGCCTCGAGCTTTACGACAAACTACGAGCCTATGGACAGCCTCAATTCGATACCCTCAACAAAAATGGCGTATCGCTTTTGTTCGAATACATCAGAATGCTTAATCATCCCTCCACCAAAGAGACTGAACTATTGGCCAAACTAATTGCCGATGGAGCAGACTTATACCAAAACAGTGTTTATTATGGTTCGGAAACCAGTCCGGCCGACCTCCTTGCCGAAAAAAGCGTAACCTTGTTGCAGACCATACTGGACAGCAATGCGCTACAAGTAAACCGGCAAGACGAAAACGGCAATACTTTGCTGCACAAGGTTTGCGCCTTTAATGTAAACTATGAAACAGAAAAGGCCAAAGATACCTATAGAAAAGCCAAACTATTGCTCGAGCATGGCGCCGATGCTACTTTGACCAATAACAAGGACCAAACAGCACTCATGCTGGCTACCGACGACAACCTTAAAATAAAGACTGTTGAGTTACTCATGAAGTTAACCATTTAATTTTTGACCCCATGTCAATGTCATTTATTCTCGCTTGCGAGGGAGGAAAAAGAAAAATAGCCGAACTTTTATTGGCTAACAACGAAGTAGAGGTTGCCTATACCGACGAAAAAGGCAGAACAGGTTTGCATTATGCCGCCCACCATGGGTTTTTAGATCTCGTTAAGGCGCTGATTGCCGCAGGTGCCGACCTTGATTACGAAGACCATGCCGGCGAAACGCCAATTTATTTCGCCTGTCTGCAGAAGCAAAAGCAAACCGCCCTCCATTTGATGGCTCAGGGGGCCAAAACCGATAGCAGAGATTACAATGGCAACAGCTTATTGCACCTTACCGCCCAAACGGGGCAGATAGAAATTTTCGAAAAACTTTTGGAGTCTGGACTAGACGGCGATGCCGAAAACAACGATGCCGAAACCCCCTTGATGATTGCCACCAATTGGCGCAACAAGCCAATCGTAGAACTATTGCTCGGTAAGGGAGCCAATGTAAATGCCACCAACCATCAAGGCAACTCGCCATTATTGTATGCCGTTAAAACCAAGAACATGCCACTGGTAGAGCTATTGCTTAAAAATGGCGCCAATGTAAACCAAATTAACCATGCCGGGGTATCAGCGTTGCTGATTGCCTGCTACGATATGAACCGCATGATGACCAAATTGCTGGTAGATCATGGTGCCGATGTCTTTACTTCGGCTAAAGATGGTCTTTCGCCTATTTGGTATGCCTGTGCCTATAACCAAAAAGATGTGGTAGAGCTCTTTTTGAACCAGGGAATAGACGTAAATTATGCCAAGCCTTTAAACGGCTCCGACAGTGGCATGGGCTCCTATCTCAACTGGGTGGAAACAGCCAACAACCTTTCGGCTTCGAGTAATTTTACATTCGATTACAGCTATGGTGGCGAAAGGCTATTACATGTGGCATCGAAAAACGGCCACCTCAGCATGGTCAAATTATTGCTCGATCAACATGCCGATATCAATGCCCAAGACGAAAGCGGCAATAGTGCCCTGCATTATGCGGCCGCAAACGGCAAAAAAGACATCGTAAAGTATCTGCTCGAAAACAACGCCGATGCTTCGCTCATTAACGTAAAAGAGCAGAAAGCTATTGATTATTCGAATATTAAGGGCTTAAACGAAATTACCGAGATGCTCATCAAGTTTGGACCAGCCAATACCAGCAATAATCCAAGCCATCATTTTACGCCACCTGCTCCCGTGGCCGATCCAACGGACATGGGTGTAAAAAAACAGGCCTTGCTCAACCTCAAGGAATTATTGGATGCGGGCATTTTATCGCAGGCCGAGTTTGACGAGGAAAAAACCAAGATTTTAAAAAGCAGCTAAATCTTCAGAACTTTCCTTATCATCAGCTGTTTGAATGGTATGGATTGGCGAATTGGTTGTTCAGGTTTCTATTACAGGGATTGGAAAGAAATTTTTTATCCCAAGGGCTTGGCCCAAAAAAATTGGTTTTCCTTCTATTGCAAGCATTTCAACACCATCGAAATCAATTCTACCTTTTACAAAATGCCTACAGCCAAAGCTTTTGGAAAATGGCATGAAGAAAGCCCGGCAGATTTCCTGTTTACCATCAAAGCCCCACGCTTAATAACGCATTATAAACAACTGAACGATTGCCAATCGTTGCTAACCGATTTTTATGAAGCCGTGCACCAGGGCATCCAAGAAAAACTGGGTTGCATACTTTTTCAGTTTCCGCCAAGATTCGATTTTACCGAACAGCGTTTGGCGCTTTTGCTCAAGCTGCTTGATCCTGCCTTTGCAAACGTAGTCGAATTTAGGCATTCCTCTTGGTGGCAACAGCCTGTTTACGAACAACTGGCTAATCGATCAATCATTTTTAGTGGCCAAAGCTATCCCAGCCAATTACCCGACGATGCGATCAGCAATAACTCCACCCTTTACTACCGTTTTCACGGCAAGCCTGTATTGTACAAATCGACCTATCCTTTAGCTGCAGTTGAAAAACTGGTTGCACAGATACCACCAGCAACCCAACAGGCTTTTATCTATTTTAACAATACTTGGGGCAACGGGGCCCTAATCAATGCCAAACAACTGCAACAGCTGACCAATTCGTTGCCGCTCGGATCAGAGTAGCAATTTCATGGCTGTTTTTCTTCGGCCCGTAACATTTCTTGGCCTTCTGCATCTTATATTTAC
>JBCNPG010000015.1:0-13274 GCA_039593445.1 Pedobacter sp. | reverse complement strand
CTTTACCGAAAAATCATCCATTTCGTTGTTCAGCAAAAAACCAGCGCCTTTTACCACGACCGCCGCCCCATAAGAACCATTTAGCGTGGTCGTAATAGCCACCGCATTGCCCTCTTTGTCTACGATTGAAAAATGAGTGGTTTCTTCATGTTCCGCTGGTGCAATTTCGCCTGCACCAATGCTGGCACTGTTGCCTGCTTTTTGCCAATTGAAGGTGCTCATGCGCTGCCTGATGTAGGCATCATCCATCAATTTCTTTTGTGGAACAGGATAAAAATCGGGATCGCCCAAGTAAGAGGCGCGATCGGCATATACTCTACGCTCGGCTTCGACCATCAACTGAACCGTTGAATCGGCATTAAAGCCCCATTTGGCCAAGGGATAAGGCTCGACCGATTTGAGTAACTGTACCAAGGCTATGCCTCCGCTTGACGGGGGTGGCATGGTTACAATTTCGTAACCTCTATAGTTGCCAACAACGGGTTTACGCCATACAGCCTGATAGTTTTGAAGGTCTTGCTTGGTCATGATACCACCTCCGCGTTGCATTTCGGCAACGATCGAATCGGCTACCGGGCCTTCATAAAATCCCTTTCTGCCCTTTTCAGCAATCAGCTTTAAGGTATTGGCCAATTCCTGTTGTACCAATACATCTCCTTCAGTCCATTTGCCATCTTTGAGCAATGCAGTGCCCAATGGGTTTAGCGCTTTCAGTCTTTTTTGAAGTCCGTTGAGTTCGTTGGCCTGGCGGGCGGTGATTTTAAAGCCTTCTGCAGCCAGTTTAACTGCCGGATTTACCAAATCTTCCCATTTCAATTTGCCATATTTTTGGTGGGCTTCTACCATGCCGGCCACCGAACCTGGAACGCCAGCCGCCAATTGTCCGTACAGGCTTTTCTCTACAATGGGATTGCCAGCGGCATCCAAATACATGTCTCTTGAAGCGCTGCCCGCTGCCTTTTCCCTAAAGTCGAGCGTATTGGCTTCGCCTTTGGCCGAGCGGTATACCATAAAGCCGCCGCCACCGATGTTGCCTGCATTTGGATAAACCACAGCTAAAGCAAATTGAACGGCCACCGCAGCATCAACGGCATTGCCGCCTTTTTTGAGGATATCAACCCCTACCTGCGAGGCAATGCCATTGGCCGAAACCACCATGCCATTACGGTATTCGTCGCTGTTGTGCCTGCCCAACTGACCGCCTACGCAGCCGAAGAATAGGCTCATGGAAACTAAACTTAAGGTAATTGTGCCTAGCTTACGCTTTATAGTTTTCTGCATCTTTATAAATCTTTTCGATGATGGCCGCATATTTTTCGAGGACCACTTTCCGCTTAAAGCTCAGTTTAGGGGTAAGCTCGCCTCCATCAATACTGAATTCTTTAGGCAAGAGCGCAAAGCGTTTGACCTGCTCCCATTTGCCGAATTCTGCTCCTAAAGCTACAATAATCTGGTTATATTTTTCCAACACCTGCTCGTTTTTGATCATTTCCTCATTGGTGCTGTATTCGATGCCTTTTTTGGCGCACCAAGCCTTCAGCGCCGGGAATGCAGGCACGATCAAGGCCGACGGGAATTTTCTGTTTTCGCCCAACACCATGATCTGTTCGATCAGGGGCGATTCTTTGTAGCGGTTTTCAAGCATTTGGGGCGCTACGTATTTGCCACCAGCGGTTTTGAAGATTTCTTTTTTACGGTCAGTAATTTTGAGGAATTTGCCTTCCAGTATCTCGCCGATATCGCCGGTATGGAACCAGCCTTCGGCGTCGATGGTTTCGGCGGTCAGGTCGTCGCGCCTGTAATAGCCTTTCATCACGTTGTGTCCACGTACCAGGATTTCGCCATCTTCGGCAATCTTGATTTCAACGCCTTCGATCACTGTACCCACCGTACCGAACATGGTGGCGCCAAAATGGTTCACCGTAATTACAGGCGAGGTTTCGGTGAGGCCATAACCTTCGAAAACCGGCATGCCGGCGGCCCAAAAAATACGGCACAAACGCGGGTTGAGGGCCGCGCCACCCGAAACAAGCACAACAATACGGCCGCCAAGTGCCTCCTGCCATTTTTTGAACACCAACTTACGGGCTATGCCCAACTTGAAGTTGTACCACCAGCCGTTGTTGCCATCGAATTTTTCGGCCAAGGCCAGCGACCAAAAGAAAATGCCCCGTTTAATACCTTTAAGGTCTTTTCCTTTTTCCAATATTTTATCATACACCTTTTCCAACAGCCGGGGTACGGTAGAAAAGGCATTGGGTTTTACTTCCTGGATATCGGCCACAATGGTATCCATGCTTTCGGCATAATAAACCGATACGCCAAAATAGGCGTACAAGTAGGAAATCATTCGCTCAAAAATGTGCGACAAAGGCAAAAAGCTGAGCGACACCTTGATCTCTGTTGGGAAGATAATGGCCGATTTTACGAAGTTCTTCACCAAGTTATCATGGGTAAGCATTACGCCCTTGGGTGTTCCGGTGGTGCCGGAAGTATAAATCAAGGTCAGGATATCTTCGGCACTCACGGCTTTTCTGTAGCTTTCTAAATCAACATCGCTTGATTTTCCAACCTCAACTACTTCCTGCCAATGGCTGGCCCCTTGCACCTGATCGAAAGTGAAAACCTTTACTTTATGTTTGATTTCCTGGCAAACGGCGGTTATTTTTTGATAAAGCGCCTCATCGCTCACAAATACGATGGAAATTTCAGCATCTTCGATGATGAATTTTACATCATGCTCGGCGAGGGTTGGATAGAGTGGGATTTGATAAGCACCGAGTTGCATGATGGCATAATCGCAGATATTCCACTCTGGACGGTTATGCGACATGACAGCTACCCGCGAACCTTTTTTGATGCCCAAAGTAGTGAGGCCGCGACTGAGGCTATCGGTTACCTCGCAAAAGCGCTTGGTGCTGTACTTTTCCCATTTGCCTTTGATCTTACCACTGATGAACTCTTCTTTAGGAAAGTTTTCGAGATTATATTGGAGAAGGTCGAATACCCGTGTGATGCTTGTAGACATGAAATAGCAATTTAATTTGGCCAGGACTGCAGCGAATTGCTTGTTTAAACTCGCTGTTTCTCAAATCTAACAAATTATAATTTTCGTATCAACCTATTTTGAAAATTATTCTGCATGCATAGTAATTTTATTGCTTTTTGGTGATGTAAGCAAGGGAATAGAAAATGAAAATAGGCAACAGCCTCTTGACCATTGCCTATCTATATTGAAAGTAGTTAAGGAAAGTTTACTTTTTACTTTTTACTTTTTCGAGTTCTTTCCTCAGTTCATCGATAGCCTGTTCTTGTTTTTCGTTCTTTTTGTTTTGCTCGATGAGCAATAAGGTAAGCTCTTCTACTTTTTTGAGCAACAGTTTATTCATTTCTCCTAATTCCACCCCGTTCGTCTCAACTTCCTTGGCACTTGGCATTTCGGGCAGGCGCTTGTTGACCTTGATGTAGCTTTCCAATTCTTCCAACGTTCCAACCTTATAACCTTCGGCAAAAACATAATCTGGCCAGTTGGCGCTTTCTACCTTGATCTCTTTGGCGCGGATTTTGCCGTTTACGGCTAGTTTCTCGTTTGGCGTGGTGGTACCGATGCCAACATTCCCATTAGGAATTGTTACCTTTTCAGTAAGTAGGTTGATGTTTTGATTGGAAGCGTTGCCTAGCTCTATTTGCACTTTGCCTTCAACCGTTGAACGCAAGATGTTCTTAGAACCATTGGTAATCAGCAATGAGTTTAAGGCATCGTAACGATTGATGACTTCGGAATAATAGCCGCCTGGCTCATTATTGGTAGAAAGCCTCAATGTAGAGATACTTGTGTTCTCAACATGTAAATTACCGAGTGGATTTGCTGTTCCAATACCCACATTTCCTGACCTGAGCACGGTAAATAAGTCTACACCATCACCAAGCCCCTGGTCATTTACGGTAAATCGGCCTTCAGTAGCTGTACCAGTTGCCCCTGCGCTGGCTGATATACCAGCTACTACCCAGCCTGGTTTCAAAGCATTGGCATGGCCATACAAATTGATTCCACCGCCAAAACCGGCAGATCCTGCTCCGGCCTGCATGGTCACTTTCCCCGTGCCAGTATACGTTGCGTCTGTAATGATATATCTATTGACGTTATCACCAGAAAAACCAAGGTTGCCGTTTAAAGTTAATTTTTGTGTAGGGATAGTGGTACCGATGCCTACATTGCCGCCCACGTTAATGCCCAGCGTGGTCGTATTTCCATTTTGTGTGACGGTCTGTAAATCTTGGGCGAGGCTAAACAAAGGAGCCGTCGCTAAAAGTAGTCCAAATATTTTTTTCATATCAATTGTTTTTTTTAGTCAGTTTTCTCAATAGCGCTTCCAGCCTTTCTTGTCTTTCTTCCAAGTTTTGAAGCTTTTCATTTTGGCATTTGACCAGTTCTTTGTTTTTAGTCAGCTCTTTATCTTTTTCGATGAGGTACAAAGTCAGTTCTTCAATCTTTTTTTGTTGCAATTTCATCATCTCACCCAGCTCTATACCATTAGCCTCCACTTCTTTGGCGCTCGGCATCTCAGGCAAATGTTTATTTGCCTTGATGTAACGTTCCAATTCTTCCAACTTTTCAACCTTGTAACCGTCTGCAAAAACATAATCTGGCCAGTTGGCAGTTTCTACCTTGATTTCCTTGGCGCGGATCTTACCGTTTACGGCTAGTTTCTCGTTTGGCGTGGTGGTACCGATGCCAACGTTGCCGTTTGATAAGATATTTAACCTATCTCCTTCGGTTCCATTGATAAATCTGAAACCGGCTTTGGCATTCAGCCACATTACTTCATTACCATCGCCAGAACCCGAAAGGCCTAAACCAGGATCATTATGTACCCCTCCATTATCATAAAATTTCAGCCTAAACCCAGATTCGTCATTTGGTTCTGAGAAGCCATTGTTGATTTTAATTTTACCTTCAAGCTCTAGCTTTTCACTAGGCGAGGCCACACCAATCCCCACATTGCCATTTCCATTACCAATGTTTTCAAATAGAAACCCTTTTTCTGGGTTTATCATTAAGCGCGTATAATTTGCCATATCTCCTGACCGCGAGGTCTGGAAGCGAATTTTGCTTTCCGCAGCATTTTGCCCAACCTGCTCTATGAATGCACCAATGGCGTCGATTCCAGAATAAATTGATTTAGAAGTTTCATTGCCCCAACGTAAAATCCCATTGATATGCAATTTATCTAAAGGATTAGCGATACCGACACCTATATTTCCATTGGCTAAAACACTCAGTCTTTCTCCACCCCCCGCGTAGATAGCCAATCTTTGGGTTGCCACTCCGTTTGCATTTCCTGCTACCAAATAACTGGGACCAGCCTGCTGATATAATTGCAAGTGGTTCCCTGAAGTACCTTCTTGAACCACTATTGCATTTTCTACATTTTTTGTTGTTGTATAGCCTCTTTCTGTCACTGTTTGCAATGTTTCCTGTGCTTTTGAGACGTAGGCCATTGAAAACAATACGCCCAGAACCATTATCCTTTTCATTTGAAATTAGTTTTGTTTAAGTAATTTTTTCATAAGAAACTCCAGGTTCGTAACCCGGTCATCTAAAGCGCCATTTTTTTCTTTTTCCTTTCGAAGCTCTTTATCCTTTTCGATCAAATGAAGTGTCAGTTCCTCGATCTTCTTTTGTTGCAGTTTCACCATTTCACCCAATTCTACGCCATTGGCTTCTACTTCCTTCGCACTCGGCATCTCAGGCAAATGCTTGTTAGCCTTTATGTAACTTTCCAACTCTTGCAACGTTCCAACATTATAGCCTTCCTCAAACACATAATCTGGCCAGTTGGCGCTTTCTACCTTGATTTCCTTGGCGCGGATCTTGCCGTTTACGGATAGTTTTTCGGCAGGACTCGTAGTGCCTATGCCGACGTTGCCACTTTGGGTAATCCGCATCTTCTCGCTGTCGACTACGGGCTGATCCACATTTAAGGCTCCACTTATCCCAGTGTGAAAAGTAATGCCATAATAATAGTTTAGAGAAACGAAAGAGCCCGCATCATATGGATTAGCTAATTTTTTTATTGTATTTGTTCCTGTACCCGACATTACATTATTACCCAAAATGGTTGAGGCACCACCATAACTCTCAGACAGAGATGCATAATTGATCAGATAACCTTTTAATGGGTCACTTAGCTTGACATTGCCATTAATCGTGAGTTTTTCACTGGGTGCCGTGTTTAGACCAATCCCAAAATTCCCATTATCATTGCTTACCAAAAACGACCTCCAACTCCCCCATCCGGTACCCGTATAACCCGATCGGATGTACACGTTTCCCTTGTCAGAAAAAGTCAATTCATTGGCTTTGCCACCAGAATCGTCAGCCCACCCCCTTATACCCAAAACCGTATAATAGGTATTGGGCAAACCTAAGATAGCGCCCGACTTAAAATGCGACTCAACAGATTGAGAATAAGAATTGGGAACCGTTGCAACGGCTCTTGTATCCTGAACAGTTAATATATTGGTTTGCGCCATCAAAGTTTTAGCCGATAAGAAAACAGTATGGTGATTATATATTTTTTCATCTTATTTTTTTATTTTCATAAATGCCTCCAACTTAGCAATTCTTTCTTCTTGCCGTAGATTTTTGGTCTTTTCTACGACAAGCTCTTTATTCTTTTCTGCCAGGTCTTGTAATTGTTTATTTTGTTCAATGAGCAACAATGTCAATTCCTCAATCTTCTTTTGCTGCAGCTTAACCATTTCACCTAATTCTACACCATTGGCCTCCACTTCTTTGGCGCTCGGCATCTCAGGCAAATGCTTGTTAGCCTTGATGTAACTTTCCAATTCTTCCAATGTTCCAACCTTGTAACCTTCTTCAAAAACATAATCTGGCCAGTTGGCTGTTTCCACCTTGATTTCCTTGGCGCGGATCTTGCCGTTTACGGATAGTTTTTCGTTGGGTGTGGTGGTACCGATGCCAACGTTGCCGTTTCTTCCCACTGACATGATATTTCCTTGAGTAATATTAGCAACCGTAAACAACTGATTGGCATCGAACTCTGAGCTGTTATATCCAGAAGGTATGCTTCCATTTTCCCAATTTAGTAATGCCCAATCGCCATTAGCCATTGGATTGACCAGGTAAGCATTAAAGGCGCTTCCATCATTATTATGTGGGTCTACATATACTTCTAAATAGGTTTCATAATAGGTAGAACCTGTAAGCAATCTTAATTTGGTAAAAGTTGGTGCATAATAATAGCTGTGACTTGTAATTGTTAAAGACGATGCACCATGACTATTATAACTTACACCAACCTGGAATCTTAGCGTCGAATGATCAGCATCTTCACGAAGCTCAAAAGTGGCATTGCCCCTTAATGGACTACTGCATTTCGCTATTCTATACCAGCCAGCCGGACGAGACGCGAAATTCCATGGCGCAACCTTTGCCACATTGATCATTTGTTTGCCGTCAAAGACTGGCGTATTTTGCGCACTACTTACTGTCCACAATAAACAGCCTAGTAAAAACATGTAGATTTTTTTCATCTCTTGCTCGTAATTTTTGTGGTTTTTAATCGTTTAATTTCTTTTTGCTGATTATTAAGCCTCTTGTTCATTTCAATCAGCTGAAGCGTTAACTCCTCTATTTTTTGCTGTTGAAGTTTGAGCATTTCGCCCACTTTGAGGCCATTGCTTTCAAGCTCTTTAGCGTTTGGCATCTCAGGCAGATGTTTGTTGGCCTTGATATAACTTTCCAACTCTTCCAACGTTCCAAGCTGGTAACCTTCCTCAAACACATAATCTGGCCAATTGGCAGTTTCCACCTTGATTTCCTTGGCGCGGATCTTGCCGTTTACAGCCAGTTCGTAACTACCAGGCGTTTGTGTTTTAATACCTACGTTTCCGGAAAAATAGCCTTGGTTTGGTGTTACGCCTGAAAGCCCCAACAGGGAGGCAATGGTGGGTTCGTTACCATCTACCACTTCTACGCGAGGCGCGTAAAAGTATTGACGGTCATTCACATCGGCATCATAATAGAGGTACGACCTGATGTTAGTGCCCGTAGTGCCGACCCCAAATTTAAAATCTGTTATATCTACGGCTCTTATTCCGGTAGCCCCATCGTAAATAGCACCGTAGCTTGTTGTAGATGCATCGCCACTGCCGTGCACATAGCCAACTACCAAATACCATTTGTTCAATTCAGGTAAATCGCCATACCAGAAATAAGGATTGGTGTTGGGAACACCGTTCAAGTCATTTACATCTTGCGTTCCAAGATAACTTGTGCCGTTTGTTGAATTCGTTTTTTTGAGCCAAATGGAAAAACGATACATCTTGGTATGATCAATAGCAAAATAGCCGTGGTTAAAGCCACCATCATCATTATTAGCTCCTTCTGGTTTTGCCTCCCATAATATAGCACGCTGTCCTTGCGGGCCTATGCCCCAAAAACGGGTATTTTCACTGACCTGTCCATTGGCAATGAAAGCTCCCGAACCACCGGTTCCTACTGTCCAGTTTGGCATGTCGAGTAGGTTTTGTGCACTTGCATTCAGGCAAAAAAAAGCACAGCTTAAGGCGCAGCAGCATGCAGTGCGCAAACGATTTGTCTTCATAAGTAGAACGTTAATCTGGTTAAATTTTTGAGTCCGTTATCTGCGGTTAAGCTAAAATAAATTTGAGATTTAAAAAAATATTTTCCCCAACAGTGGTTTTCGCAGGACGAACGCATCGTAATGCTGGATGAACATGCGTTTTGGAAGGATATTACGATTCGGAAAGTCGGGCTTTTGTGTCTGGATTCAGGGTAGTTTTAGAAGGAATTCTGCGCGAAACTAATCAAAGGTCGAAAAATAAGAATGTAGAATCTCTTTACTCCGCCGTTCTATTTCTCCAAGGCATTGAGGGTAAGCAGGAGGGTCAATTGCCCGGTTTTTTCTTTCGCGCCAAGTTCTTTCTTGTCGCTCAGCTTCATCTCAGCAATTTTGCCAACACCCGAACTTTTGCTCAAAGTATCCAGCAATTTAACCAGGTTAAAATAATTTCCCTTGAAAGTAAACTGCTGCGCAACCATTCCCTGTTGCAGGGCGACGGTATCAGCTACATGTTGCGTATTGGTACTGAAATTAACCTGAACGTTTTGTGCTGAGGCCATGCCCGAAACCGCTTGCCATAAACGATTTTCGCGGTCTTCTTTTTTTACCTGATAAGATTTTAGGGCGTTAGCGTAAAACGCATTTTTTCGGCTTACCTGCGGAAAAGTACTGTCTTCAGACTGTGCAGCATTTTGTTCTTTTTTTAACTGACTATTTAAGCGAATCGCCTCGAAGGTATGCTTCAACGAAAACACATAGGCAATGTAAAGCAATACGACCATGCCGGCCATGAGCACCCAATTTTTTTTCTGATGGCTTAAGTTCTTCCACATGGCTAATAGGTAATGATTAAGCTAAATTGATAAGCTGTTGTTTCTTGATCTTCCTGATATTTGAGCAGTTTGGCTGATTTGACCCAAGGCATTTCCTTGAGCACAAAAATCCAATTATTTACCGCTGTAAGGTTATCTGTTGAGCCAAGAATTTTAATGCTTGGCTGCCTTTCGGCTTTTTCTGCATCCGTCTTAAAATCATTGACCGCTACTTCGTGAAGGCTGAGTTGCCTAGGCATATTTTTGCCGATTTCATTGAGCAGAAAGCCGTAGTTGTAGCCTCCGTTCCAGTTCAGTTGTTTCAGCAGGTATTCGTTGCCAGCAATATTCTTTTGCAGCATATCGATTTGGTCGGCACTGGCCGTCTGTGCACCTACTTGTTGTGCTAGTTTGGCATTTTCCTGATTGTAGTAAGAAAAGAGCCCAAAGCTGATCAGCAATATCCCAAAAAGTCCAAACAGGAATAAGAGCGCTTTCTTTTTTAGGGCGGCATTACCCAAAAAAT
Source organism: Pedobacter sp. (assembly GCA_039593445.1). Classification (GTDB taxonomy): domain Bacteria; phylum Bacteroidota; class Bacteroidia; order Sphingobacteriales; family Sphingobacteriaceae; genus Pedobacter. Next base: position 3,324 of record JBCNPG010000015.1, on the reverse strand, counting down.
CAGCAAAGGCATGGTTTACATTTTCTGCGTTGGCCAGGATCGGATTTAATTTCTGATGCAGAATGAGTTGAAAAGCGGAAGCATAGGCCACGATATGCTCTTCTGGTATGAGTTCTTGTTCTATTTTGACCTGAAAGTCGTTTTTCAAACCCGCTTCGGCGCTATAGCTCATAAAATGACGTTCGGCCGTCAATACAAAACCATGTCCGGCAAAGTGCATTTCCGTACTATAAATATTCAATTGTGGCCAAATTGGAGCAGTGACAATGCCTCCAAGGCTTAGCATATACACTTTTAATCCTGCCCGATCTAGCTTATCGAGTAATTCGTCTACGCCCTGCTTCCTGATAACGCTAGCCAGTGCATTGTTGCCATGAACATAAGACTGAACGTAGAAATCCTTTAACTCAATAGCTGGGAAGGCCTGTTGGATAATCTGTTCGGGCAACGTGGCTGCATCTACCTGAATATTTTTGTGGATGATACCCCTTCCTGTCAACGTCAGCGCAACAGGAACGTTCTTGGGCAGGCCCTCCAACACTTTATGGATCGGGCCATCTATCACCTTATTGATTTCGATATGCAGTTCGTTGTCTTTCTTGGCAAGTAGGCAAAATCGGCAACTGTAGGTATCACCTAAAGCATGCAGCTCTACACCCAAAACCTTATCTAAAACATCAAAAAGCATACTAATAAAGGATGGTTGGCTTGATAAAGACAAGGGTTACTACCTTGGCGTTTGATTTTTCACGGCTACTGAACAGCCACTTTAAGATAGGAATACGCGAAAGCAACGGCACACCTGAGCCGTTTTCGCTATTTTCTGTTCTTTCTAGGCCACCCAATACAATCATGTCTTCGTTTTTGGCCCTGATGATAGAGGTAAACTTACTGATCGATTGTGGCGGGGGCTGATTTTGGGGCGGGTTGCCAATAAAATCTGAAATATTGACCGTAATGTTCAAGGTTACCTGATCATCGCCAGAAACTATGGGTTTAATGCCTATTTCCAAGTTTGCATCCACATCTTTATATTGTTCAGTAATGAGTGTCTGTGCATTCAACGAGGGAACCACATTTTGCGTCTGTAGTCTGTAATACCTTTTGCTACCAATACTCAGGTTAGCCACGTGACCGTTTAAGGTAGACAGTTTAGGCACCGACCTCACCTCAACATTCGAGTTGCTTTCTAACGCGCTTAGTTTCACATAAAAATTAGGCGTTACCCGACCCAGATTGACAGAATTGTTGTTGCCCAGCTTGGACAGGAAACTATTGATGGAATTGGCCCCAAAAGTATAGTCGATGCCCGGTAAAATCGTTCCGCCAGTTTTAACGCTGTCTGATACCCCTGCCGTAATCCCGGTTTTTACCGATTTTCCTTTTCGTACATCGACCAAAGTTACTTCAATCAATACCATAGGTACTGTACGATCTATTTGCCTGATAAAGTTCTCGATTTCCCTTACCTGTGGCGCCGAACCAGAAAGCAAGATGGTATTCTGTTCCCTGAACTCTTTGATTTCAACGCCCTTCTTCCATTCCGTAGGAATCATCATCTGGATAGTATCTAAAGAACGGTGTTCTAGTTTTACACGCAAACTGGTCCGCAGGCCTTCCAATTTTCTATCGCCAATGAGGTAAATGCCATCTTCTTTTTTGTAGGTATATTCTGTTCCCTGTAGTAAAGCGGTTAGAAAATTATCGAAACTGATATTATTTAGGCGGGTGGTAATGCTTCCCTTGATATCGGAATAAATGAAATAATTGATCCCTGCTTCAGTAGAGGCCGATTTGATCAGGTCGAGAATAGGCGTGTTTACCGCATCGATGTTAATCAATTTGCTTCCATTGGCATCTCTCCTGCCCGAAACGTTATAATTGCCTTGAGGTCCGCCGGGCGTACTAGGCTTATTGTTTCTTTTTACTGCTGTTGATTTGTCTTCATTGATATAAAGTTCTTCTCCTTCGGCCAAAGGTTGCAGGATATAAACATTATCATTGGTCTTGTTCAGCTTCAGGTCGTTGGCATAAGCCATTTTTTCGAGTGCTGTTTCAAATGGAGCAGCTGCAATAAAAGCAGTTACTTTTTTGCTCAAGAGGTTAACCGGCACCACTACGTTTTTCTGCGATAGCTGCCCGATTTTTCTGGCTACCAAACTTAAGGTATCGTTGTTCAGGTCGAAACCCAAATTATCTGTGATAGAGTTGTAGGTCACCTTGATTTCTTTGGGTGGCACCACGGTTCTTGTCGGGGCTACTTTCGTAATCGACATGATGGAACCGACCAGGTTGATATCGAGATCGTATTCCTTAGCCACAAAAAGCAGTACGTTGAGGGCCGTTTCATTGGCAAAGTTGTAATAAACCTTAAAATTTACCTGTGGATCTACATTGATGTTGAGGTTATTGGCCTGGGCCAGCGCACGTAAAAATTCTGGTGCATTGGCACCCGACATCGAAAGCTGTACTTTTTGGTTAAGTCCCGGCACCATTACCGCAAGCGATTTTAGGCGATTCTCTATCTGGGCCAAGCGTTCGGCCTTGCTGTCTTGTCCATAGCCTTTTAGGCCTGTACCAACAAGCGCAAAAAGGATAAAGAGGCGAAAGAGGGCATGGTAGATATATTTCATTTAGATGGATAGCAATAAAGGGAAAATCTCTTCGAGCGAGGTCTGCCCCTCGGCAAACAACTCGAAAGCATTTTCTGAAAGTGTTTTGATCTGTTTGGTTTTTAAAAGTGGTTCAATATACATATTCCCTTGTTTGATTTCAAAAGCTAATGCTGCATCTACGGGAATAACTTCATAAACGGCCTTACGGCCTTTGTAGCCCGTGTAATAACATTGGTCACAGCCCTTGGCTACAAACTGCTTTTCTGGGCTAAAAGGAGCATTGAATTGCTTCGGATAGGCTTTGGCATCAAAATCGGTTGCTTCTTTGCAATGTGGACAAAGCAAACGCACCAAACGCTGGGCAACCGTAGTGTTGAGCGTATTAGCCACCAAGAAACTCGGAATACCCATATCCATTAAGCGCGAAACGGTACCCCAAGCCGAATTGGTGTGGATGGTAGACAATACCAAGTGGCCCGTTAATGCCGCACGGATGGCCATATTAGCGGTTTCGGGATCGCGGATTTCTCCCACCATGATTACATCGGGATCTTGCCTTAAAAAAGTACGCAACGCCGAGGCAAAGCCCAAACCAATGCTTTCTTTCAATTGCACCTGATTAATCCCTTCCAATGTGTACTCGATCGGATCTTCGATGGTAAGCACGTTGCGTGTGGTCTTATTTAGCAATTTGAGCGTGGCATATAAC
>JBCNPG010000149.1:0-6750 GCA_039593445.1 Pedobacter sp. | reverse complement strand
ATTGCTGCTAGCGAAACCGCCAACTGTCAACTGCTAACTGGAACTAAAAATTCTTGCCGATTTTCTCCAGCATCTCAGCTGGGATCTTGTGTACGTCGACCACCAAAAATCCATCCAGGCAATCGGAGAATTTGGGGTCGATATTGAAACAGATGATTTTTGCATTCAAGGTCATGTACTGGCGCAACAGCACCGGAATTTTGATATGCGAATTTTCGATGTCGCCAATCAAGCTATCCAAATCTTTCAACGAATCGCTGTTTTCTATCAATAAATCAGTATCGATAGGCGTAAGGTCTGCCTTGAATTTGTTTCTAGGCTTCACATAATGCGCCAGTTCGTAGTTGAAATGGTTTTTGGTAATGTAATCTACAATCAGCGACTTAGAAAACTTAGAGAAATTGTTGCTAATGCTTACTGGTCCGAACATGTAGCGGTATTTCGGATTTTCGATCAGGTATTTCAAGATTCCCTTCCAAAGCAGGAACAACGGCAAGGGCTTTTGCTGGTATTCCTTTCTGATCCAGGAACGACCCAGTTCAATTCCTTGGCGCAAAACAGGGTAGAAAGGCTCCTTGATCTTGAACAATTCAGAAAGGTAAAAGCCCCTGCGGCCCATGGTATTTAAAATTTCGTCGCCCTTGCCTATACGGTAGGCGCCTACAATGGTATGCGCATCCTTGTCCCAAATAAACAAATGGTTATAGTAGATGTCGTAGTTGTCGAGGTCGATTTTCTTGTTCGTGCCTTCGCCAACTTCCCTGAAGGTAATCTCGCGCAAACGGCCAATTTCCCTCAATATATTCGGAATGTTGGAGGTAGGCGTAATGTAAACCTCGTAGTTTTTTTCTTCCCAAACCCTAAAATCCTCCAGCTTCGCTACTTCGTTTACAATCAGGTTGCGGTCGGTTTCCTCCACAATCTGCGCAGGTTTTTTCTTCCGCTTGAAAAGATTGATCGGATTGAACAGTTTTTTCTCTTCTTCCAGGCTGGTGCCAAGCGCATAAGTTCTTGCCCTTAGGAAATCGAGCAGCTTGTTGGTGTTGTTCTTATAGGAAATGTCTTCGATCTTGATCGGTTTACCGATGCGAACCTTGATTTTTAGGCCTTGTTTGTTCAAAAATTCGGAAGGCAGCTTGGCCGTTCTTAAGGTAGGGTGTATAAAACTCAGGATATTGAACAAGATGCCGTTGTTGCCATGGAAATATATAGGCACTACCGGTACCTTGGCCCTGGCAATCAGCTTGCCCACTACCGGATGCCATAGCCTGTCGGTAATTTCCTGGGTTTCCAAATTAAAGGTCGATACCTCGCCGGCAGGGAAGATGCCGATTGGCGTGCCGCTTTGCAGCAAATCGAAAGTAGCTTTGAGACCACTGATGCTCGACGAATGCTGTACGTTTTCGAAAGGATTAACCGCCACGAAAAATTCGCTCAGGTTGGGTATTTTCTTGAGGATGAAATTGACCATTACCTTGGCTTCTGGTCTTACCGTACAGAGTAATTTAACCAGTGCAAGGCCTTCTACGCCACCATAAGGATGGTTGGCTATGGCAATAAATCCGCCTGTTTTAGGGATGTTCTTGAGGTCGTCTTCATCAAAATCAATCGAAACGCCAATGGTTTCCAAGATCTTGTCGACAAACTCGAGGCCTTCAAAATGTTCGTTCTTAGAGAAAACTTTATTGATGTCGTTGAGCTTCATTACTTCCATCAACAAAGCGGCCAGACCGGGTACTCCTAACTTATCTATCTTGGTTGCTTTTGCAAACTCTTTTGTGGTAATAATCTTCATCTGTAAGGAGAAATTAATTCATAAAGCAATCTCAAAAATAAGATTTATATTTATAGTACCTATCTTATCTATGAAAAATTGGTTAAATAAGTACTTTGGCTTTACAAAGCGCGAGTACAATGGCCTGTTGTTTCTAATGGCCATTTTATTGTTGTTGGCGGTATTTCCGCATGTGTATGATTTGTGGATGGACAAGCAGGAGCCGGCCACGACTGCCGAGTTTGCGGCCATTAGGCGGTTGGAGCTGACCAGCCTCGACTCTACTCGCTGGGGTGGCTATGCCAGTAGCAAAGAGGGCAGACCAGCACGCAAATCCCCAGAATTGTTTGACTTCGACCCCAATCAAATCGATGCTTCCCAATGGCAAAGTTTAGGGCTATCGCCTAAGCAGGCCCAGTCTATCGTCAATTACCGCAACAAGGGTGGCAGGTTTTACAAAGCGGAAGACCTGCAAAAAATGTATGTGATTTCTCCCGAAGTATACGCACGCCTAAAGCCGTATGTAATTATTGAAAGTGCTGCCATGGGCAAATCCGACAACAAGCAAGCTTTTGGCAAAGACAGCAGCCCAAAGGCTAAAAAAGAGCTGGTTGTTATCGAAATCAATGCGGCCGACACCATACAGCTACAGGAAATCAGGGGAGTTGGCCCGGCATTTGCCAAGCGAATTGCCAATTACAGGGAAAGATTGGGCGGTTTTTACCGAAAGGAACAACTCATGGAGGTCTTCGGATTAGACAGTGCAAAGTTTGACGGCCTCAAAGATCAGGTGCGTGTAGATGCTAGCCAGCTCAAAAAAATCAATATCAATACCGCCGATTTTGATGAACTTAAAAACCATCCCTATCTCAGGTACAAACAGATTAATGCCATTATCCAGTACAGAAAACAGCATGGCCCTTATAAAACCATAGAAGATTTAAGGAAAGTAGCTATCTTAACGCCTCAAAATATACAGAACTTAGCACCTTATCTTACATTTTAACATGCTTGAAGCAAAAATTAAACAGACTCTTCGCGATGTGGCCGATTTTCCGAAGCCAGGCATCATTTTTAAAGATATTACACCCGTACTGCATGATCCTGTCTTGTGCGCCGAAATTACAAAGGCATTAGCCGAGCAAGTAAGGGATTTGCAGATCGATGTGGTTGCTGGCATAGAAAGCCGTGGCTTTTTGTTTGGTTTAGCTTTGGCACAAGCACTTCAGGTACCGTTTGTACCCATCCGTAAGGTTGGCAAGCTGCCGTATAAAACCGTTCAGCAGTCTTACGACTTAGAATATGGAAGCGCTACGCTCGAAGTGCATGAAGATGCTTTCAAGATTGGTCAAAACGTGCTCATCCACGATGATCTGTTGGCTACGGGCGGAACAGTAGTGGCGGCTTCTAAGCTGGTAGAGCAATTGGGGGCAAAAGTGGCAGGCTATTCCTTTCTGATCAGCCTCGGTTTTTTGAACGGCCGCGAACGCTTGACCAGCTTTTGCCCGCATGTGTTTTCATTGGCCAAGTATTAGCTTCAGGCGGCACATTTGGAAGAGAAATTGTAATTCAATTGTCTTATTCGTGCCTGCGCCAAATTTTTTTTCATTTTTTTCCAGAACAAACGTTTGCCCTTTTTTATAAACCAGTATTTAACAGATTAACAAATTGAACCAAATACTAAATCATTCTACTATTTTATAGTCAAAAACCAAGTTGCGGGGTATGTTTTATTTGTTTAATATTGTCCTCAACCAAATATAAATCTTAAGAAACTGTTTAAATCCAAACGCCCATTTCAGCGTAAAATTTAAGCAGTTTCTTTTTTTACCATACGAATATATGCATACTGGCTTTAGCTTTGAAGTAGCAGAGAACCAAGACATGATCAGAAAGATGGTCAGCGATTTTGCCGAGAAGAACATTCGTCAAAATGTAATGGAATGGGATGAAGCACAACATTTTCCCATAGAAATTTTTAAGCAGTTGGGCGAGCTAGGCCTCATGGGTGTTTTGGTTCCCGAAGAATATGGAGGTTCCGGCTTCGGCTACCAAGAATATGTAGACGTCATTGTAGAAGTGGCCAAGGTATGTGGATCTATAGGCCTGTCGTTGGCCGCGCATAACTCTTTATGTACTGGCCATATCCTGGCATTTGCCAACGAAGCCCAAAAACAAAAATGGTTGCCTAAGCTGGCAACGGCCGAATGGATCGGTGCCTGGGGCCTTACCGAAGCCAATACCGGTTCTGATGCCTTGCGTATGCGTACCACAGCCGTGTTAGATGGCGACGAATACGTAATTAACGGCGCCAAAAATTGGATTACACACGGCAAGTCTGGCGACGTAGCCGTGGTGATGGTGCGTACCGGAGAAGCGGGAAGCTCTAAAGGTATTTCGGCCATTGTAGTTGAACGTGGCACACCGGGCTTTACCGCTGGCAAAAAAGAAAACAAGCTGTGCATGCGGGCTTCAGAAACCACCGAAATGATTTTCGACAATTGCCGGGTCCCTAAAGAAAACCTCTTGGGTAACGAAGGCGATGGCTTTAAACAAGCCATGAAGGTTTTAGACGGTGGCCGTATCTCTATTGCGGCCCTTTCATTAGGTATTGCCAAAGGCGCTTATTTGGCCGCTTTGGCTTATGCGCAAGAGCGCCATCAGTTTGGAGTGCCTATTTCGAGCTTTCAGGGTATCAGCTTCAAGCTGGCTGATATGGCGACCGAAATCGAAGCTGCCGAATTGTTGATCCGTCAGGCCGCGGATCTGAAGAATCGCCACCAGCCCATGACCAAAGAATCGGCGATGGCCAAGTACTACGCCTCAGAGGTAGCCGTAAGATGCGCTACGGAAGCCGTACAGATTTTTGGAGGCTATGGCTATACCAAAGACTTTCCGGTAGAGAAGTACTATCGCGACAGCAAGCTATGCACCATAGGCGAAGGAACTTCGGAAATACAGAAGATCGTAATTGCGCGAGAAATCATGAAATAAGAAACTATTAACTAACCATAATTACTAACTGGGGGCCATCTGAAATTTCGGATGGCCTTTTTGTTTTTTCCATGTTCTTTTTCCATGGCCTGTGGCCCACAGAGCCGCATATGGTAAGATTAATTAACTGCATTGCAAAAGTGGGTTAGTTTCCCTTGCTATCTTTTTAAGTCGTAAAGTATAGCCAAGTCTGCCACAGATTGACAGATTTAGTCAATAAGCTAGTCACTGGCATTATAATCTGTCAATCTGTGGCTTTTGTTTTTCCACAGCCTGTAGCCCACAGAGCCGCATATGGTAGGATTAATTAACTGCATAGCAAAAGCAGGTTAGTTTACCCTTACCCATGTCATATTCTTTTTAAGTCGTAAAGTATAGCCAAGTCTGCCACAGATTGACAGATTAGTCAATCAGTTAGTCACTGGCATTATAATCTGTCAATCTGTGGCTTTGCTTTTATCCTGTGGATGCATACGATCAATGAACAAACTGTTATTGGAGCAAGGTTGGCCACGGATTAACAAATTTTGGAGGCAAGCCGGCCAGTACGGTTGATTTGTCAAGCTGTGGCTTTGTATCCTCGCGTTTTATTGCATATTCACAATGCTGTCTACCACATATACGCTAAAGCCGCGCCATGGCAAAGCCCCTTTGTATTCTCGGTAATGCACCTCGAAATTCTTGCCACTGTTGGCCATCATTTTTTTGGCCACATCCTCGTCGGCCACCGAAAATTCGAATTCATTTGATTGTACCGTTCCCATCTGCTTGGATTTGATGCCACTTTGGATGATCTTGCCCTCGTAGGTTTTAAAAACGTAGCCTTTTTTAACGATGTAGTTGAGGTCGCCAGATTTTACGCCCTCGCCAAAAACGAAGAAGTAACGATAATATACCATAATAGCTAGCACCAAAACCACTAAACTTGCGGTAATGAGGATGAATTTTCTTTGAGTTGTCATGATTGAGATTTGAGGTAATTTAACAAAATGCCCTGCATAATTCATACCAAATTGAAGTACAGCCCTTTTGATTCTTAACCCAATCGGAAGTGACGGCCCCTCCAGCAGAAAAAATAGAGCAAAAACTTTCTCTTTTTCAATATTTTACTTACATTTGCATCCCCAACATAAACAGGGCATTTAAAATCGACTGAGAGGAGGTATTTCACGTTATGATCATTATCAATATTAAAGACGGCGAATCGTTAGACAAAGCGTTAAAACGTTTCAAGAAGAAGTTTGAAAAAACTGGTGTGTTAAGAGAATTGCGTAGCCGTCAGGCATACGAGAAAAAATCCGTAACCCGTCGTACTGAAATTAAACACGCTGTTTACATCCAAGGATTGAACCAAGAAGGTGCGCTATAAGCCCCGTCTTGTCAAGATAATAAGCGCCCCCGAATTTCGGGGGCGTTTTTTTTTGGAAAAAAAATACTTGGAAAGCTATTTTTTGTATATTCACCAATAACGAACCCTATGCCTATGTCGGTGAGCAATTTTCTGACCTATTTACAGCACGAGAAGCGCTACTCTCCGCATACTGTACAAGCCTACGAAAAAGACCTGATGCAGTTTGAAACTTTTATGCAAAAGGAATTCGAACTCGATCTGATTGCCGTTCAACCTGCCCACGTAAGGAGTTTCATGGTCAGTCTATTAGACAATCAAATGGCCGAAAGCACGGTTAAGGCAAAGCTGTCGACGCTAAGAAGCTTCTACAAGCACCTGCTCAGGGGAAAAGCCATCAGTATAAGTCCAATGGCACAGGTTAAAGCGCCAAAAGTGCCCAAGCGCCTGCCGGTGTTTATCGAAGAAGCCAAAATGGATCTGCTGTTAGATGGATACGAAACCGAAGATGGCGAAAAGGTTGATTTTTTTGACGGGAGCTTTGGTGGCCAGCGCGACAAGCTGGTGATCGAGTTGCTGTTCGGAACCGACGTGCGCTTGGACGTGTTGGTAGCGCTCAATGATAGCGATGTGG